>CALMXT010000246.1 GCA_937871125.1 uncultured Zoogloea sp.
TGAGGGTTTCGTCGATGCCGATGCGGGCGCCGCTGGCGTCGATGTCGCCGGCGCGGGCCACGAGATCGAGCCGGGCCCCGGCCGTCTCGCTGCCGGCGAGGCTGAGACTGTCGGCGCTGAAGCGGATGGCGCTGCGGGCGAGGTGCTGGCCGTGGACGGCGATGGTGCCGGCGGCCGCCTGGATCTGGCCGGCGCCGAGGCTGCCGTCCTCGAGCAGCCCGGCGATAAGGGCCGAGGCGGCGCTGCCGTCGATGCGCGCGGCGCCGAGTTCGAGATTGCCGCGGGCGGCGACGAGGCCGCTGTTGGCGATGTCGGCGGCGGTGCTCAGGCTGGCGTCGCCTGCGGCGTAGAGGCGGCCGGAGTTGGCGATCCCGCCCGTCGTGTTCAGCCGGATGAGGCCGGCGGCGGCGATCTGGCCGCTGTTTTCGAGGCGGCCGTCGAAAGTGACCTGAACCTCGCCGGCAGCGGCGCCGATGTTGCCGGCACTGCGCATGCCGAGCCCGGCTTCCGAGCCGACGAGGGTGATCTTGTTGGCGTACATGCCGCCGAGCAGGGCCACGTCGAGGGCGAAGGCCGGTGCGGGGCCGGCTGCCGCAACCGGGCTGGCCGAGGCGGCGTCGGCGCTCACTTCAGCGGCGCCGGTGCTGACGCGCAGATCGCGCGCCCAGACCCCGGCATTGAGTTCCACCGCACGGGCGATGAGGGCGGTGTAGTCGCTGCGGCTGGCATCCAGCCCGGCGCCCAGGACCGCGATGCTGCCGCCCTCCACGCGAAAGCCGTCGAGGCTGCCGTTGTTGAGGCGCGGCGTGCCGGTGGTGAGGGTGCCGCGGCTGGCGTTGATGAAACCGCAGCCGTCGCAGACGATGCCGGCCGGGTTGGCGATGACCACTTCGGCGCGCTCGCCGCCGACTTCGATATATCCGCGCAACTGGCTGGGATTGCTGGCGTTGACTTCGTTGAGGATCACCCGGGCGGTGCCGCCGGCGAGCCACGGGTTGCCGGGAACGAGGCCGCCGAGCTGGGTGTTGGCGCCGGTGCGGGAATTATTGAGGACGACACCGCTCGCCGGAACATCGAAGCGGCTGTAAACGTTGTGCGACACGCCGGCGGCGCTCGGGGTCTGGATGTTGACCTGCAGCACGCCGTTGGCGGTGTTGAGCACGGTGGCCTGACGGGCACCGGGTGCGCTGCGGTCGGCGACGATCTGAGCCGCGGCGCGAGGAGCCCAGCCGATGCCGCCGGCAATCAGCAGGACGCCCAGCGCCAGCGTGGACAGCGCGAAGGCGGCCCGCCGGGCTGGAGAACCGGCCTGCGGAGCCGCCGCTCCGTCCGACTCTCCGGCCCCGCCGTGGCTGTGGGCGGATTCCGCCACGGCCATCGGCATGCCGCGGGTCTTGTTGAAAACGATGCGGTAACGGTGCTTGTTCATGGCGTCGAAAACCTGAAAAGAATGAGCGCGGAAGCGGCCTACCAGGACCAGTTGAGGGAGAAGCCGGCGAGGCCGTCGGGGCTGGCGAAGCCCTTGGGACGCGCCAGGTGGGTACCGACGAAGACGTCGTAGGCGAGGCTGCCGACGCTGCCGCGCACGCCCAGCACGCCGCCGGCCAGACGCCGGCCCAGGAGATCGCGGGTGCTGCGCCCGCTGACGACGCCGACATCGACCCCGACATAGGCCTCGGCAGCGGTGTCGCGGAGAGTCAGTCCGAGGTCGTTGCGCCATAGCCAGCCGCGCTCGCCGGACAGCACGTTTTCGCCGTCGAAGCCGCGCACGGTGTAGCGCCCGCCGATCGCGAAGCGGTCCTGCGGGACGAGGGGCGATTCGCTGCGCTGCAGGCGCGCGAGGCCGGCGTAGCGCAGGGACTGGCCGCCGGCGCGGAAGGGCAGGTTGAACTGGGCGCTGGCGGTGTAGATGCCGGGTCGCGACGTGCCTTCGCCGAAGCCTTCTTCGGGGGCGGGAATGGCGGCGAAGGCGCCGGTGCCGCGCCGGTAGGCCAGATCCGCGTCGAGGGTGGCGGGGCCGACGAAGGCGCGGTGGTTGAGGCCCGCTTCCCAGCCGCCCATGCGCCGGCGCTGGACGACGACTTCGGTGTCGTCGATGAAGTTATTGGACTGACGCATCCAGGCCTGCACCCAGGCGCTGGTCTTGCCCGTGGCGTTGCGGTGCAGCAGGCGGGTGAGACGCAGTTCGGCGTGTTCGGATTCGCCGCTGTAGCGGTAAGTTTGAGTGGCGCCGGCGACGGCCTGGTGATAGGTGTTGCCGCCGGCGGTGAGGCCGACCAGCCAGTAACCCCAGGGCAGCGCGTAATGGACGGTGTAGCCGCGGGTGCCGCGGCTGCCGGAGACGCCGCCGCCGAGATCGCGATTGAAGCTGGCGTAGAAGAGATCGCTCAGACCGAGGGCGTTGTCGAGCGACAAGGTGGCGGCGCCGAGGAAACGGCCGGTGGCCCGGGTGCCGCCGTCGTCGAGGGACAGGTTGAGGCGCAGCGGCCTTTGCTGCTGCCAGACGACGACAAGATCGCTCTCGCCGGGGCCGGCCAGGGGATCGGCGGCCGGCGCGATCTGGACGTCGGCATCGGCGGTGGGCACACGTTTGAGGTTTTCGAGACCCTGTTCGATGTCGCGCAGGTTGAGGAGATCGCCGCTGGCGGCCGGCAGGGCGGCGCCGAGACTGACGTGGAGTTCGGTGCCGTCGGCGGCGCGGATGTCGCGGATGCGGCCGGGGATGACGGACAGGGTGAGCACGCCGCGGGTCAGGTCCTGAGTGGCGGCGAGGACGCGGGTGGTGATGTAGCCGCGGGAAACGATGCGGTTCTGCAGGCGCGTCATGAGCTGGTTGATGGCGCGGGTGCCGAGGCAGCGCCCGATGGGCGGATCGTCGGGGCGGTCGATGGCGGCAAGCGCCCAACGGAAGGCCTCGGCGCCCTCGCCGGCCAGTTCGATGCGCTCGATGGGGAAGCACGGCGTTTCGTCGGTGGCGAGGGGGGCATCGGCGATGGCGGCGGACGGCGCGTCGAGACGGATGTCGGGGCTGCGCTCGAACCGGTCGCGCAACTGGCGCTCGCGCTGCTGCTGGCGGATGAGTTCCTGGGCGTCGGCGGCGCCGGGCGAGTTCTGGGCGTGGCCGCCGGCCGGAACGGCGAGCAGAGCGAAGGCGGCGCAGACGGTGAGGGTCTTGAGGGGCTGCACCGCGATGCGGTGCGGGAAACGGCAGGCGGCGAAACGCTTGGGCGTGGCGGGCATGGACGATGGCTCGACGGTGCGGCCCGCCCGTGCATGCACCGGGTGGATTGCCGCGTTCAGGACATTGGAGTTAATCTAATGGCATTTACTGGCATTATATTCAGTAACTGTATGGATATTTAATCAGAATTTTTTATGCGCTTCGGGAACGCCGCCCACCCCGGGCCGTAAACGCAAAGAGCCCCGCGGGCCGGATCGACCCGCGGGGCTCTTTGCGGGCCGAAGCCCGACTGGCGCTTACTTCGCGGCGGCCTTGACCCGATGCAGCACCACGTAGGCAATCGAGCCGATGACCACGCCCCAGAAGGCGGAGCCGAGGCCGAGGAAGCTCATCCCGGACGCGGTGGCGAGAAAGGTGATGACCGAGGCTTCGCGGTGATCTTCCTGATTGACCGCGCCCATGATGTTGGCGGTGATCGCGCCGATCAGCGCGAGGCCGGCCAGCACCGCGACGAACTCCTTCGGCAGCAGGGTGAACAGCGACACGATGGTGGCGCCGCAGAAGCCGCCGATCAGGTAGAACGCGCCGTTGGCGATGCCCGCGACGTAGCGCCGGGACGGATCTTCGTGGGCGTCCTTGCCGGTGCACAGGGCGGCGGTGATGGCCGCGATGACGATGGTGATGCCGCCGAAGCAGGCCACGATCAGCGAGGCGATGCTGGTGACGGCGAGGATCGGCTTGGCCGGCGTCGGATAACCGGAACCGTGCAGGATCGCCATGCCGGGCAGAAACTGGCCGGTGAGGCTGACCAGGATCAGCGGCACGGCAAAGCTCAGCGTCGAACTCCAGGTCCACACCGGCGGAATGAAGATGGGCGTGGCGAGGCTCAGATGCACGCCGCTCAGATCGGCCCCGGCCAGGCCAACCGACAATGCCACGCCGACGATCAGCACCAGGATCATGCAATAGCGCGGCACGAAGCGCTTGAGCAGCAGATAGGCCGCGATCATGCCGAAGGTGAGCAGCGGCATGGAGGCCGCCGATTTGAAGGCGTTGGTGCCGAACTGGAACAGGATGCCGCCCATCATGCCGGCGGCGACGCCCTTGGGCACGTGCTTGAGGATGCGGTCGAAATAGCCGGTGGCGCCGATGACGAACAGCACCGCCGCGGTGGTGATGTAGGCGCCGACGGCTTCACCCAGCGACAAGCCGGGGAACAGCGTGACCAGCAGCGCCGTGCCGGGCGCCGACCAGGCCGTGACGACCGGCACCTTGAGCACCCACGACAAAAAGATGCCCGACAGCGCCGCGCCGATGGAGATGCCCCACACCCACGAGGAGATCATCTCCGGCGACACGCCGGCCGACTGGGCGGCCTGGAAGAAGATGATCAGCGGCCCGGAATAGGAGATGA
>CALMXT010000247.1 GCA_937871125.1 uncultured Zoogloea sp.
CCGGCCGCGATGCGATCGTCAAGTTCGAGGGCTGCTACCACGGCCACGCCGACAGTCTGCTGGTCAAGGCCGGCTCCGGTCTGCTCACCTTCGGCAATCCGTCGTCGGCCGGCGTGCCGGAGGATTTCGCCAAGCACACCATCGTGCTCGACTACAACAACCCGGCCCAGCTCGAAGAAACCTTCAAGGCCAAGGGCGACGCCATTGCCTGCGTGATCATCGAGCCGATCGCCGGCAACATGAACCTGGTCAAGCCGTCGGCCGAATTCATGCACCTGCTGCGCCGCCTGTGCACCGAGCACGGCGCGGTGCTGATCTACGATGAGGTGATGACGGGGTTTCGCGTCGGCCCGCGCGGCGTGCAGGGGCTGTTCGGCATCACGCCCGATCTCACCACGCTGGGCAAGGTGATTGGCGGCGGCATGCCGGTGGGCGCCTTCGGCGGCCGTCGCGACATCATGCAGAAGATCGCTCCGCTCGGCGCCGTGTATCAGGCCGGCACCCTGTCCGGCAGTCCGGTGGCGGTGGCGGCGGGGCTGGCCAGTCTCGACCAGATTGCGAAGCCCGGTTTTTACGAGACGCTCACCGCCCGCACGACGCGCCTCGTTGCCGGCCTGACCGCGGCCGCCGCAAAGCACGGCGTGACCTTCACGGCGGATTCCGTGGGCGGCATGTTCGGGCTGTACTTCGCGAAGGCCGCGCCCCAGAGCTACGCCGACGTGATGGGGTCGGACAAGGACAGCTTCAACCGATTCTTCCATGCGATGCTCGACGCGGGCCATTACTTCGCCCCGTCGGCCTTCGAAGCGGGCTTCGTGTCGGCAGCGCACTCCGAAGCGGACATCGATTCGACCGTCGCTGCCGCGGAGCAGTGGTTCGCCGCCAACGCGGGCTGAGGTTTCGCCGCGATCGTCCAGGATAGCCTGGCTCGGTTCGGCGCCAGGCGTTGTTTGAAAAACCCGATTCCCAGCGAGGGAGTCGGGTTTTTTTATGCGGGCGCGTGTTTTTCCGGTTCGGTTGTAAG
>CALMXT010000248.1 GCA_937871125.1 uncultured Zoogloea sp.
GCCGGAAGCCGCGCCGCGCTTTGCGGAGGTGCTGAGGAATTACGTGGGTTGAGCCACCTATCGCCCGCTTGAAACGCAAGATAGAAGCAAGCACTGCCAACCGGGCGGACTGACTTTCGGGCGGGTTTGGCTGTGGAGACGCCTGTCTCGGTCAGGATATCGAGAGGCACCCGGTTCAGAATGACATTGAAAATGCCACTGCCCATGCCCTCAAAATATCTTCAGGATGCCGAATCGTGATCGGTTTGCGATGGACGTAAAAAAGGCCGAGAACCCTGATTTAGCTAGGTTTCTCGGCCTTCTCCGGAACATCCCGGACTCGATTCTGGTGGAGCTGGGGGGAATCGAACCCCCGTCCGCAAGTCCTCTACAGTCAGTTCTACATACTTAGCCGACCTACTTGGATTTAACCCGGGGTTTAGCCAGCCGGCAGGCCGACCACAGGCGAGTCACCTTGAGTTTCGCGCGGGACCAAGTAACCCGATCCTTTGCTAGTCCCTGTAAATGACACTGCAATGGGTTTGACCCCATCTGACCCAGGAGACCTGTCAGTGCAGCGGCTTAGGCCTTAAGCGGCCAGAGCGAAACGCTCGTCGTTGGCGTTTGTAGTTTTCCAGTGGATTTACGAGGTAACTGGTCCTCGGTATGCACTGATCTGCTTTGCAACCCACGTCGAAGCCAGGTCAGCCCCTTGGTGATGCATTACTTTGTCCCACCGATAGTGGAATAAGTTCCCGATGATAGCACGTGATCAACGCGTTTCTATGTAGGACAGGATTTGGAGGGGGTGTTCGATGATTGCGTCGGCGGCCCAGGTTTCGATGGGCTCGGTGTTGCCGAGGTAGCCGTAGGCTGCGGCGAGGGTTCGCATTCCGGCGGCTCGGCCTGCGGCGATGTCCCGGATGTCGTCGCCAACGTAGATGCAGCGGGTTGGTTCGATGCCTGCTACTTTGCAGGCGTGGAGAAGCGGGTCGGGGAAGGGTTTGGGGCGGCTCGCGGTGTCGCCCCCGACTACGCAGGCGCAGCGGTCGGCAAGGCCGAGGGCTTCGACGATGGGGCGGGCGAAGCGTTCGGCCTTGTTGGTGACTACGCCCCAGGTAATGCCGCGTTGTGCGAGGCTGTCGAGTAGTTCGGACATGCCGGGGAAGAGGCAAGTGTGGATGCAGAGCGCGTCGGCGTACAAGCCAAGAAAGCGTTGGGCAAGAGCGGGGTAAGTCGGTGCATCGGGGGTGAGTCCGAAGCCGACTCCGAGCATGCCGCGCACGCCATGCGAAACCTGAGGGCGTAGCGTTGCGAAAGGTGTGAGCGCCATACCGTGCTCGGCCTGCAGGCGGTTGAGCGTGCCTGCCAGGTCCGGCGCGGTGTCTGCAAGGGTGCCGTCGAGATCGAAGAGGACGGCTTCAGTCATGCTTTGAAGTGCGCATCAGATAATTCACATCGGTGTCACCACCGAGGGAATAGACCTTGCTGAGGGGGTTGTAGTGCATCCCGACGAGCTCTTCCACGTCCAGGCCGGCTTCGCGCACGTAACGGGCGAGTTCGGAGGGTTTGATGAATTTCGCGTATTCGTGGGTGCCCTTCGGGAGCAGGTTGAGGACGTATTCGGCACCGACTACCGCCATCAAGTAGGCTTTGAGGTTGCGGTTAAGCGTGGAAAAGAAGACTTGGCCGCCGGGCTTTACCAGCGTGGCGCAGGCGCGAATGGTGCTGGCCGGATCGGGAACGTGTTCCAGCATTTCCATGCAGGTGACGACGTCGAATGTGCCGGGCGCTTCCTTTGCGATGTCCTCGGCCGAGATGTGGCGGTAGTCGACGCTTTGTTCGCTTTCGAAAAGATGCAGACGGGCAACACCAAGAGCCTTTTCCGAAAGATCGACGCCGGTGACTTGCGCGCCGCGGGCTGCCATCGATTCGGCGAGGATGCCACCGCCGCAGCCGATATCGATGACTTTCTTGCCATTGATCCGGGCTGTGCTGTCGATCCACTCTAGGCGCAGTGGGTTGAGCTGGTGAAGCGGTTTGAATTCGGATTCGGGATCCCACCAGCGGTGGGCGAGGTCACTGAATTTCTGCAGTTCGGCTGGATCGGCGTTCATGGCTGTAATCGGGGGTGGGTAAGTCAGGGGGCGATTGTATTGCGCCGCTCTGAAAAACAAAAAGCCCTGCAGAGCAGGGCTTTTTGAGAACGACGCGAAGTCGGAAGGTCGGCAGATTACTTGGTGCCGATCACTTCGATTTCGACGCGACGGTCCGGCTGCAGGCACTCGACCAGCTTCTTGTTCTTGCCGCTTTCCTTGCCAAGCTTCTTGCACTTGTCGCCAGTCACGGGCTGCTTCTCGCCCTTGCCTTCGGTGTAAACACGGTTGGCTTCGACACCCTTGCCAACCAGGTAGGTCTTGACG
The DNA here is from genome assembly GCA_937871125.1 of uncultured Zoogloea sp. Taxonomy (GTDB): domain Bacteria; phylum Pseudomonadota; class Gammaproteobacteria; order Burkholderiales; family Rhodocyclaceae; genus Zoogloea. The sequence goes on from CALMXT010000248.1 coordinate 2,403, forward strand.
GCGGCAGCGCGCTTCTCGGAGAGCTTCTGGTTGTAGGCATCGCTGCCGATGCGGTCGGTGTGGCCGACGGCCAGGATGACCTCGAGCTTCACGTTTTTGGCTTTGGCAGCCAGATCGTCGAGCTTGGCCTTGCCGGCGGGCAGCAGAACAGCCTTGTCGAATTCGAAGAGCGTGTCGGCGGCCAGCTTGACCTTTTCTGCAACCGGAGCGACGGCGGGAGCGGCAGCCTTGGCGCCAGCGGCCGGGGCAGCGCCAACAACGCACTTGTCGGCCGGGACGACGTCCTTGTCGCACTCGCAGCCGACCGGGACTTGGCCAGCCATGGTGTTGGCAGCGGCAGCCGGGGTCCAGTAGCCGGTACGCCAGCAGAGGTCGTGACCGCTACGGGCGACGACAGCACGCGAATCGATCACGTAGGGAACTTCGCCCTTCGTGTCGACGACAACGTCTTTCGCGAAGCTGGCGGAGGCGGACAGGCCGAGAGCGGCCATTGCAGCGGCCATCAGCAGTTGTTTTTTGGCTTGTTTGATCATCGTTTTCCTCGTCGCAAGGCAAAGGGGTAGAACCGGAAAATTCATTCACGTTGCCGGAGCTCATCATGAACTCAGGCAGCATATCCAATTCATTGGTGGAGCTTATTCTGCCATAGGCGGGCGACGCCCAATAGCTCCGTGTTGGTTATTTGCAACAGTTTCCCATGCTCTACGCGCTGTTGTCCAGCTACCCAGACGTCAGATACAGCATGACGGCCGAGCACATGGACGAGGTGCGAGACGGGATCGAAGCAGGGGAGATCGTCCGGGGCGTCGATGCGGACGGCGCAGATGTCGGCGGCTTTGCCCGGCAGGAGTGAGCCGACCTCGGTGTCGAGTCCGAGGGCGCGGGCGCCGTCCAGTGTGGCCATCCGCAACACTGAGCGGGACGGGAGTGCGGAGGCGTCGCCAGTGCTGAGTTTGGCGAGCAGGCTGGCCTGGTGCATCTCGCGGAAGAGGTCGAGCCGGTTGTTGCTGGCGGCGCCGTCGCTGCCGAGACCGACCGCCAGCCCCTGGTCGAGGAGTCGGGCGGCCGGCGCGGCGCCGCTGGCAAGTTTCATGTTCGAGGTGGGGCAGTGGGCGACGTTGCACCGGTGCACGGTCAGGCGCTGGATGTCTTCTTCGGCAAGATGCACCGCGTGGACGCCGATCAGATTCGGGCCGAGGAGGCCGAGACTGTCGAGGCGGGCGATGGGACGTTGGCCGAAGTCGCGCAGGCTGTCGGCAATCTCGCTGGCGGTTTCGTGAAGGTGGATGTGAATCGGTAGTTCGAGTTCTTCGGCAAGTGAGCCGACGCGTTCGAAGGTGCTGTTTGCAACCGTGTAGGGGGCGTGGGGGGCGAGGGCGAAACGGATCAGCGGGTGTCCGCGCCACGCGTCGTGGGCGGCGAGACCCTTGCGCAGGTAGTCGTCGGCGTCGGCGGCATATTGGGACGGAAATTCGAGGACAGTGATTCCGATGACGGCGCGCAGGCCGAGCCGGTCGAAGGCTTCGGCGCTGGCTTCCGGAAAGAAGTACATGTCGTTGCAGGTGGTGATGCCGCCGCGCAACATTTCGGCGGCGGCCAGCAGACTGCCGTCTCGGACGAAAGCGTGAGAGACGTGGCGGGCTTCGGCGGGCCAGATCGCTTCCTGCAGCCAGCGCATCAGTGGCAGGTCGTCGGCAAGGCCGCGCATGAGCGTCATGGCGGCGTGGCAGTGCAGATTGACCAGGCCGGGAATGAGGACGTGCTCGGGCAGGCTGACCGTCCGCTTTGCGACGTAGCGGTTGCGGGCTTCGGCGGTCGGCAGGATGGCCACGATGCGGCCGTCGCTCACGGCGACGGCATGGTGGTCGAGGGTGGTGTCGTCCGGTTCCACCGGAATGATCCAGCGTGCTTCGAGGAGCAGGTCGACCGGTGTCGGAGTCATGGCGGTTTCTCGTTGGTGGAAGAAAAAACCCCGCTCGCGGCGGGGTTTGATTTGCGTATGGACGTGGCCGGCCGACTATTTTGCCGGACCCTTCACGTCTATGGTGACGCGGCGGTTCGGGGCGAGGCATTCGATCAGCTTCTTGCGGCCGAGCTTGTCGTCACAGCTCTTGATGGGCTGGGTTTTGCCGGCACCCATGGTTTCGACGTGTTCAGCCTTAAGGCCCTTGCCCGCGAGGTAGGCCTGGACGGCGCTGGCCCGTTTTTCGGAAAGCTTCTGGTTGTAAGACTGGGAGCCCAGGCGGTCTGCGTGCCCGGTGATGATCACGGATTGCACGGAGGCGCAGGCGCCGAGCTTGGCGATCACGGCGTTGTCGAGGTTGGCCTTGGCTGACTTGGTGAGAACGGCTTTGTTGAAGGCAAAGGTATTGTCGGCCGCGAGCGTTACGCTGAAATCGCATTTTGCCGGAGCGGCTGCGGGGACGGCGACCGGGGCCGGGGCGGTCGCGCGGGCGGCTGGAGCCGGGGCGCACTTGTCGGCGCCGACGACATCCTTGTCGCATTCGCAGCCGACGGGCAGCTCGCCGGCCTTGGCGTCGGCGGCAGCGCCCGGCGTCCAAGAGCCGGTGCGCCAGCACAGATCGGCGCCGCTCTTGACGACGACGTTGCGTTGGTCCGTTACGTAGGGAACGTCGCCTTTCGGGTCCACCACGATGTCTTTGGACTGGGCCATCGCGGAAAGGCTGGCAAGCATCAGCAGGCTGGCGGAGGCCAGACGGAATTTGGCTGCGGTCATGGATTTCTTCCTTTAATGGATGGGACGCTTGATGCGTCCGTCTCGTGATGGGCGTTGCGGCCGGATTAGATCACACGAGGCGGGCGGATCACAACGCGAGTCCGAGCGCTAAAGCCTGTTTTCCGGCGAAGGCGAGCCGAAATCGGGCATCGGCGGCGTGCTAAACTCGCTCCTTTTCGTCTTTTCGACGAATAGTCGATTCCTCGCGGTGCCATGATCCCGTTTGCCAAAGAAACTTTACCCATAAGCCTCGAAGACGAGATGCGCCACGCCTACCTGGATTACGCAATGAGCGTAATTGTCGGGCGGGCTCTGCCGGACGTGCGCGACGGCCTCAAGCCGGTGCACCGGCGTGTGCTTTTTGCGATGCACGAGTTGGGCAATGACTGGAACAAGGCTTACAAGAAGTCTGCCCGTATCGTCGGTGACGTGATCGGTAAGTATCACCCTCACGGCGACCAGTCCGTGTACGACACCATCGTGCGGATGGCCCAGGATTTTTCCCTGCGCTACATGCTGG
>CALMXT010000249.1 GCA_937871125.1 uncultured Zoogloea sp.
CCGCATGCTCCCTTAGCAGGGGAGTGCCTTCGACCTCTCGGCCAACTCTCCGCAACAGCCGCGCATTATAGACACGACTGCAATGCAAGTCAAATCAGACTGTCGCTTGATCGAGACCAAAAGCGCGATGCAGCACGCGAACGGCCAGTTCGAGGTATTTCTCGTCGATGACGACGGATATCTTGATCTCGGAGGTGGAGATCATCTGCAGGTTGATTCCTTCTTCCGCCAGCGTGCGGAACATGCGGGAGGCCACGCCAGGATGGGACCGCATACCGACGCCGACGACGGAAACCTTAGCCATCGTGCGGTCGCCGCGGATTTCGCGAGCACCGATGTGAGCCTGAACACCACTGAGAATGTTCATGGCCTTGTCGTAGTCGGCGCGGCTCACCGTAAAGGAGAAATCGGTTGTGCCGTCGTGACCGACGTTCTGGATGATCATATCCACATCGACGTTGCCGTCAGCCACCGGACCGAGGATCTGGTAGGCGATGCCCGGCTTGTCGGGAACACCCAGCACGGTAATCTTGGCCTCGTCGCGGGTGAAAGCAATGCCGGAGATGATCGGCTGTTCCATGTTCTTTTCTTCCTCTACGGTAATCAGGGTGCCCTCACCTTCCTCCTGGAAGCTGGAGAGAACACGAAGCTTCACTTTGTACTTGCCGGCAAACTCGACGGAGCGGAGCTGCAGCACCTTGGAACCCAGGCTGGCCATTTCCAGCATTTCTTCGAAGGTGATGGTGTCCAGCTTGCGGGCTTCTGGCACAACGCGCGGATCGGTCGTATACACCCCATCGACGTCAGTGTAGATCTGGCACTCGTCGGCCTTGATTGCGGCAGCCAGCGCAACGCCGGTGGTATCCGAACCGCCGCGGCCGAGGGTGGTGATGTTGCCGGCTTCGTCTACACCCTGAAAGCCCGCAACGACGACCACCGCGCCGGCATCGAGATCGCGGCGGATGTTGTCGCCGTCGATATCCAGGATGCGAGCCTTGGTAAACGAATCGTCGGTGAGAATGCGCACCTGCCCGCCGGTATAACTGCGTGCATTGATGCCCTCTTCCTGCAGGGCCATGCACAACAGACCGATCGTGACCTGTTCGCCGGTGGAGATCACCACGTCGAGCTCGCGGGGGCTGGGATTGGCACTGACTTCCTTCGCCAGGGCGATCAGGCGGTTTGTCTCGCCGCTCATCGCAGACAGGACAATCACCATCTGGTGTCCCTGGGCATGGAACTTCGCGACCCGCTTGGCCACGTTCTTGATCCGTTCGGGATTGCCGACGGAAGTGCCGCCATATTTCTGAACTATGAGCGCCATCTTGACTTCTAAGAAGATGAGGATGTGGAAAGCCGGTAATCTTATCGGATTATGCGGAGTAATGCAGCATCACCGATTTTCCATGGCGATGTGCATCTCGTCACAAAAAAACCGTGCAGAACGCACTAGCCCCAGCCAATACGCCGTTGTATGTCCTGCGAGTAGTGATCTATACTTTCTGGCATATAACGAAAGTTATAGATCAACGCGGCAAGAGCGCTGCAATAACGAGTAGAGTCAAACCCTTGAGGACAGCACCATGAAAACCACCGAAAAAGTTGATGTACGTGAAATCCGTCGCAAGCTGGGCATGAACCAGTCCCAGTTCTGGTCGAAGATCGGCGTGACGCAAAGTGGCGGTTCGCGCTATGAGAGCGGTCGCAACATCCCCCGCCCGGTACAGGCTTTGCTCCGTCTGGTACATATCGAGCAGGTCGATATCTCCAAGATCAAGAAGGACGACGTGGAAGTTGTGGAGTATCTGAAAGCCACCAACCCCGAGCTCTTCAAAACGCTGAAGAAAGAAGCCCGTGCCAAGCGCAAAGAGCGCATCGCGCACTGAGCGGACCAGGGCGTTTCATCATCAGGGGCTGACCTTTACGGTCAGCCCTTTTTTCATCACCCGCTCCCGCACAAGAACGGCGATCTCCTCCAGCTCGCCCGGCGTAAGTTGCTGTAGATGAATGGCTTCGGGCTGAAAAGATTGCCGCGCGACGCCATACAGCATGATGCCCTTCAGCGGCTCGATGCCGGCATAGTCCAGCATATCCAGGTAGCGCTCGATCTGCTCCCGCGACGGCAGTTGCCCGTCCCAACGGAACAGGCAGGTCTGCACCCAGGTCGGGCATAACGACGCGCACAAGGCAAGGCGTCGCGCATGGGTTTGCGGATCGACGTCGATACCGTTGATCCGCTCGATATCCGCGGCGGTGCCGGCATCGAGTTTGAACCACACTTCCCCACCCGCGGCCGCCAGCAAGCGCAACGCGGTCTGAACGTATGGCCGGTCGATCAGGCTGCCGTTGGTGATCAGGCGAAGCGGCACCGCCGCCAGACCCATTGCATCCCGGACCGCCACAACCTTGTCCACGATTTCTGCAAATGCCTTGCTACTTGTCGGCTCCCCATTGCCGGAAAAGGCAATGTCGCAGATCCTTCGCGCTTCCGGCGGCACCCTTTCCTCCATGAAGCGCCCGTGGAGCAACTCGTCGAGAAAGCCCCGCAATTCGCCTTCAAGCAGCGCCGCGTCGATTTCCGGCGCTGCCCCGCGCACCAGACCGGGCACCTGACAATAGGCGCAGTGCCAGTTGCAGGCGTTGTTCGGATTGAGATTGATCCCCACCGACACCCCGCCGGCACGCCGCGAAACCACCGGATAAACATAAGTCATCGCACCGAAGATGCGGTTGTGGTCGGTGACGGAGAGCATCTGTGCAGGCGTGTCCATGCCGTTTATCAGGTCCAAAAACGAGGTGCGTATAATACGGGACCTTTTTTGCCATCCGGTGTACCCATGCGTATTACGCGCCGCCTTGAATTTGACGCGGGCCACCGCATCCCCGACCACGCCAGCCAGTGCCGTCACCTGCACGGCCACCGTTACACCATTGAAATCACCCTGGCGGGCGAAATCATCGACACCGAAGGTTCGCCTGCGCGAGGGATGCTCATCGACTTCAGCGACGTCAAGGCCATCGCCAAGCAGCATATCGTCGATGTCTGGGACCACGCCTTTCTCGCCTATCGCGGCGACCGCGCCGTCGTCGACTTCCTGCAAAGCATGCCCGGCCACAAGACGGTCATCCTCGACGTGATTCCCACCGCCGAAAACCTTGCCGCCGAAGCCTTCCGCACCCTCGAACCGTTGTACACCGGCGTATACAAGAATCAGTTGCGTCTCGAGCGGGTGCGCCTCTACGAAACCCCAAACTGCTGGGCCGACGCGCTGCGCGCCGACGCCTGACCGCCACGCGGTAACGGGCTACCACCCGGCAGCCGGGCAGCACCGCCACACTTGTCCCGTTCTTCCCGATCACCCCTCAACGGAATGGAGACAAGCATGCCCAAGAAAATCCTCATGATCTGCGGCGACTTCTGCGAAGACTATGAAACGATGGTGCCCTTTCAGGCGCTACTCGCCGTCGGCCACATCGTGCACGCCGTCTGCCCGGACAAGAAAGCCGGCGACAACATCGCCACCGCCATTCACGACTTCGAAGGCAACCAGACCTACACCGAAAAACGCGGCCACAATTTCACCCTCAACGCCAGCTTCGCCGACATCCGCGCCGACGCCTACGATGCCCTGGTGATTCCCGGCGGACGCGGCCCCGAATACCTGCGCATGAATCCGGAGGTGATCGCCGCGGTACGCCACTTCTTCAGCGCCAACAAACCGGTCGCGGCGATCTGCCACGGCGCCCAGTTGCTGGCCGGCGCCCGCGTCCTCGAAGGGCGGACCTGCGCCGCCTACCCGGCCTGCCAGGCCGAGGTCGAATTGGCCGGCGGCACCTATGCCAACATCCCGGTGGATCAGGCCGTCACCGACGGCAATCTCGTCTCCGCCCCCGCATGGCCGGCGCATCCGGCCTGGATCGCCCAGTTCCTCGTCGTTCTCGGTACCCAGATCGTTCACTGAACCACTGCGTATCGGCGCAAAACGCCCCTTCAGCACCTACAATGGTCTGGCGGGGGCGTTCCCGCAGCCCGTATTCCCGACAATGTGCCAGATATTCATTAGCGCCGACCCGGATCTCTACGCCACCCGCAGCCGCTCGATCCGGCTGCGCGGCGTAGCCACCAGCCTGCGCCTCGAAAACCTGTTCTGGCACGTCCTTGAAGAGATCGGCGAGCGCGACGCACTCAGCGTGCCCCAACTCCTCGGCCGGCTCCACGACGAACTGCTCAAGAGCGGCCGGCTCGACGAAAGTACGAATTTCACCTCTTTCCTGCGCGTTTCGTGCCTGCGCTATCTGCAACTGCAGCTCACCGGCCGCATTCCGGCCGACCCCCGCGTCCCGATCCGCGACCTCGACCCCGCCTGGGTGCTGGCCGCCGAACGACGCCCTTCCGCCTGAAAGAAAACAATGATCGACCTGTATTACTGGACCACGCCCAACGGCCACAAGATCACCCTCTTTCTCGAAGAGACCGGCCTGCCCTATACCGTGCTGCCCATCAACATCGGCAAGGGCGAACAGTTCCAGCCGGATTTCCTGCGTATCGCACCGAACAACCGCATCCCGGCCATCGTCGACCGCGATCCGACCGACGGCGGAGCACCGGTATCGGTGTTCGAATCGGGCGCCATCCTGCTTTATCTCGCCGAAAAGACCGGCCGCTTTCTGTCTGCCGATCCACGCACCCGCATCGACGCGCTGCAGTGGCTGTTCTGGCAGATGGGCGGTCTCGGCCCCATGGCCGGGCAAAACCACCACTTCACCCAATACGCCCCCGAGCGGGTGCCCTACGCCATCGACCGCTATGTAAAGGAAACCGCGCGTCTCTACGCCGTGCTCGACCGCCGGCTCACCGACCGCGACTTCATCGCCGGCGCCGATTACTCCATCGCCGACATGGCCTGCTATCCGTGGATCGTGCCCCACGAAAAGCAAGCCCAGAACCTCGACGACTTCCCCAATCTCAAACGCTGGTTCGAAGCCATCCAGGCCCGACCCGCCACGGCCCGCGCCTATGCCGTCGCCGAAAGGATCAACCCGGCCCAGGCGCCGATGAGCGACGACGCAAAGAAGATTCTTTTCGGCCAGGATGCACGGACTGTAACCAAGCAGTGAACCAGTCGCGGGACGGCGGGGCGCGCTTCCGGTAAAATTGCGTTTTAGTTGAAGCCGCCTCTTATTCCCGGGCCCAAGACCGCTTCACCCTTCACCCGGCCCGCGCCTCGCCCTCATGACTGCTCCCATCGAACGCTTCGACCAGCTCGACCTCCAGGCACCGCTCCTCGCGGCCCTGGCCGAGATTGGCTACGAAACCCCCTCGCCCATTCAGGCTGCCTGCATCCCGCTACTGCTCGCCGGCCACGACATCCTCGGCGAAGCCCAGACCGGCACCGGCAAAACCGCCGCCTTCGCCCTGCCCGCCCTCGATCGCGTGGATGTCACCAAGCGCAACCCGCAAGTACTCGTCCTCGCCCCCACCCGCGAACTGGCCATCCAGGTTGCCGAAGCCTTTCAGCGCTACGCCAGCAAGATACCCGGCTTCCACGTCCTGCCGATCTACGGCGGCCAAAGCATGGTTGTCCAGCTGCGCCAGCTTCAGCGCGGCGCCCACGTCGTCGTCGGCACGCCCGGCCGCGTGATGGACCACATCGAACGCAAGAGCCTCAACCTCGACGGCCTCACCACCCTGATCCTCGACGAAGCCGACGAAATGTTGCGCATGGGCTTTATCGACGACGTCGAATGGATTCTCGAACGCATCCCAACCGAACGGCAGACCGCCCTTTTCTCGGCCACCATGCCGGACGCCATCCGCCGGGTTGCCCACCGTTACCTGCGCGACCCCAAGGAAGTCAAGATCAAGTCGGCCACGAGCACCGTGTCGACCATCCACCAGCGTTTCCTCCAGATCGCCGGCCCGCACAAGCTCGACGCCCTGACCCGCATCCTCGAAGTCGAGGACGAGTTCGACGCCGCCATCGTCTTCGTGCGCACCAAGACGGCCACCGTCGAACTGGCCGAGAAGCTCGAAGCCCGCGGCTATGCCGCCGCCTGCCTCAACGGCGACATGACCCAGCAACTCCGTGAGCGGGTCATCGAACAACTCAAGAACAAAACCCTCGACATCGTCGTCGCCACCGACGTCGCCGCCCGCGGCATCGACGTACCCCGTGTCAGCCACGTCATCAACTACGACATCCCCTACGACACCGAGGCTTACGTACACCGCATTGGCCGTACCGGCCGCGCCGGTCGTGCCGGCAACGCCATCCTCTTCGTCGCCCCGCGCGAGAACCACCTCCTGCGCCAGATCGAGCGCGCCACCCGCCAGCCGATCGAGCCCCTCAAGCTGCCGTCCCGTGAAGCCGTCGCCGACAAGCGCGTCGCCTCGTTCCGCCAGCAGGTCGCCGAAGTGCTGGAATCCGAAGACCTGGGCTTCTTCCTGAACGTCATCGCGGGCATGGAAGACAACAACGACGCCGACATCCGCGAGATCGCCGCCGCGCTGGCCTATCTGGCCCAGAAGGATCGTCCGCTGCAGTTGCCGGACGCCGGCAAACCCGATTTCGCCCAGATGTCCGCCAGTGGCAAGCCCGAACGCCCGGCCCGCGAACCCCGCGAAAACCGCGGCGAAATCCTCGAACGTCGCCGCGACTACGCCGAAGGCCGCCTCGCCCGCTACCGTATCGACGTAGGTCGCGAGCACATGGCCAGCCCGAAGGACATCGTCGGCGCAATCGCCAACGAAGCCGGCCTCGAAAGCCGCTTCATCGGCCAGATCAACCTGTTCGAGGACTACAGCACCGTCGAACTGCCGTCCGACCTGTCCAACGAGGTTTTGCAGATCCTGCGCCGCGCCCGGGTGCGCCAGCAGCCGCTCAACATCCGCCTTGCCAGCCCCGAGGAAGCCAGCCGGGAACGGGGTCGTGCCGGCCCCGGCGGCCCCGGTCGCAGCGCACCGCCAAGAAAGCCCTTCCGCAAGGAAGGCGGATTCGACCGGCCGGCCGGCGGATTCGGCAAGCCCCCGCGCAAACCCCGCCCCTGAGCCCGAGCACGGGGCGCAGCCCCTAGTTCAAACCGAGGTCATCGACAATCCGCTGCAAGGCATTGAAGCAGCGGGCGTCGATGGCCTTTTCCACTTCTGCACCCATGATTTCCAGCGTCTTCGCCACGGGCACGGCCCCCCGGTAAGGTCGCTCGGCGGTGATCGCATCAAAGATGTCGGCCGTCGTGATGATGCGGGTTTCCAGCGCAATTGCGGCACCGGCGATCCCCCGCGGATAACCCTTGCCATCCAAACGCTCGTGATGCGCGCCGGACACGACAGCCATCTCGGTAAAGGCGTCGATGCGCGACAAGATCGTCTCGGTATAAACGGCGTGCCGCTTCACCGCCGCCCATTCCTCTTCATCCAGCTTGCCCGGCTTGTCGAGGATGGCATTGCTCACCCCAAGCTTGCCCATGTCGTGAAGAAACGCGGCGCGCTTCAGCCAGCGTCGCCGCTGCGGCGCCAAGCCCAGTTCTTCGGCGATGCGATCGGCGTAAAGCGCAACCCTTGCGCTGTGACCGGCGGTATATGGGCTTTTTGAGTCGACCACCTCGCCGAAAGCTGCCGCAATCTCATCCAGATAATCGTCGTCCAGCGGCATGACAAAGCGTCCCGGCTCCAGCGCAAACACCGCCTTATCCAGATCCGGCGACGCCAGACGTTCCCAGAACGCCGGGTCCGACGCACAGCGCCGGAAGGACGACACCACCGCCGGGTCGAACCACGACCCGCTGCGATCCTCCACCTCCCAGCACGCCGCATCGGCGCCGTCCGAAACATTGAACACATCCACCACCTGAGCCAACAGCGCAATCCGCGACACAAGGGGAATCGCCTCACCCTGCAGCCCTGTCGGGCGCCCGCCTCCATTCCAGTGCTCGTCGAGGCAATGGATACCCATCGCCACGCCCTCGCCGAAACGCAACTGCCGGGCGATGCTCGCCCCACGGGTACAGCGGGTCTGGATCAACTCGCGGGCAATGTCGTCGCCATTCTGGACAATTCTGGCAATGGCCTTGAAGCGTTCGCTAAGACCGACGCCGAGGCCGGTATGGCTAATGACGAATTTCAAAACCTTGGGCAGGCTGCCATTGACGCTTTTGTAGTCGCGCTTGAACGCCAGATCGTCGCTCAGGTAGAGCTCGCAGATACGCGCGGCATTGCTGCTGCAACCCAAATCCTTCAGCAACAGGGTGTAGTAAAGCTCCCACAATGCCTCGTCGGACAGTTCCATCGCGCGCCCGATATGCATGCCGATCCAGCAGCAGCGCACACAATGACCTTCCGGCTGCCCTTCGGTGATGTCGAGGGCGTGACTCAAAGCCCCGATCAGTTCCGACAACGTCAATCCGCCCAACGGCATCCGATCCCTCCGCCCCGTCCGAACACACCCGCAGCCCGTTTCGGGCAACGCCACAGGCCAAGCTAACGGCACCCCACCGGCGGACTGAAGCGCCCGGCAACTCACGCACAGAGCCGGCGACACAGTTCCATTAGTGAGCGGTAATGGGCTCTGTTAAAATGCAACATTAAAGTCATCACTTTGAAACAATAAAACCCATGTTCGGACGCCTGCTGCCCCAAGAGGGCCGTTTCTTTGACTACTTCAATAGCCACGCGGAACAAATCGTTCTTGGCGCCCAAGCCCTGATAGCCCTGACAGAAGATCTAGACGGTGCAGAAAAGCACATTGCGACCATCGAAAAAATCGAACAGGCCGCCGACAAGATCACCCACGAAACCGTCGCCCAAGCTCACAAGAGCTTCATCACCCCCCTCGATCGCGACGAAATCCATGGTCTCATCAACGCCATGGACGACATCCTGGACACCATCCAGGACGTGGCCGAGTGCACCACCCTCTACCACATCCAGCGCATCACCCCCGAAGCCCGGCAGCTGGCCAATGTCAGCCTCTCCTGCTGCACCCGCGTGAAGATCGTCGTCAGCCTGATCTCCAACATGGACAACGCCAGCGCCATCCTGCAAACCTGCCAGGAAATCGACCAGCTCGAAACCGATGCCGACCGCATCATGCGCAGCGCCATGTCCCGGCTGTTCCGCGACGAGCGCGACGCGCTTCAGGTGATGAAGCTCAAAGCCATCTACGAACAACTGGAATCGATCACCGATCGCTGCGAGGACGTCGCCAAGATCGTCGAAGGCATCGTGCTGGAAAACGCCTGAGCATCGCCATGGAACCCGTACATATCGGTTTCTGGGTCATCGCCGGACTGGTGCTTGTCGCCCTCGTCTTTGACTTCATGAACGGCTTTCACGACGCCGCCAACGCCATTGCCACCGTCGTCTCCACCGGCGTGCTCAAACCCCATCAGGCCGTGGCCTGGGCCGCCTTCTTCAACTTCGTCGCACTGTTCATCTTCCAACTCAAGGTTGCCAGCACGGTCGGCAAAGGCATCGTCGACCCGGGCGCCGTGGACCACTACCTCATCTTCGGCGCGCTGCTCGGCGCCATCGCCTGGAACGTGGTCACCTGGTATTACGGCATTCCGTCCAGTTCGTCCCACGCCCTGATCGGCGGTATCGTCGGCGCGGCGATCGCCAAAGCCGGCGGCGGCACCGAAACCCTGATCGGCGCCGGAATCTGGAAGACCGTTGCATTCATCATCATCTCGCCGCTGTTCGGCTACATCCTCGGCTCCCTCACGCTCGTGCTGGTCGCCTGGATCTGCCGCAACAAAACCCAGCGCCGCGTGGACAAATGGTTTCGCCGTCTGCAGCTCTGTTCCGCGGCACTGTACAGCCTTGGCCACGGCGGCAACGACGCCCAGAAGACCGTCGGGATCATCTGGATGCTGCTGATTGCCGCCGGCGTCACCGCCCATAACGACCCGGTGCCCATCTGGGTCGTCGTGCTCTGCTACATGGCCATCGGCCTCGGTACCCTGTTCGGGGGCTGGCGGATCGTCAAGACGATGGGGCAGCGCATCACCAAGCTCAAGCCGGTCGGCGGTTTCTGCGCCGAAACCGGTGGGGCGATCACCCTGTTCCTTGCCACATCCCTGGGCATCCCGGTATCCACGACCCACACCATCACCGGTGCCATCGTCGGTGTCGGTTCGGTACGCCGCACCGCCGCCGTGCGCTGGAGCATCGCGAGCAGCATCGTATGGGCCTGGATTCTCACCATTCCATGCTCGGCGCTCATCGCCGCCGGCGGCTACTGGATCGGTCGCGGGCTGTTCTGACAAGCACCCGACGGCAGGCTTGACGCGCGAGGAGAGAAGCCCGATCCTCGCGCCACCCGGCTACCCGACCCGACTCTTCCGATGGCAACCCCCACCCTCAAACAACAGAAAACTTTCGCGGTGATCCGCATCGTCGGCGGCTTTACCGCCGCCCTCGTGCTCGGTTATTCCTGCGTCGCCAACGTGCTGGCCGGCCAGCCTGTCGAAGGCCCGGTTCTGCTTACCGGCATCATGACCCTTGTCGCCCTGGGTTATTCGGCCTTCTACACACGCAGCCTGAGCCGCATCGCCGAAGCGGAAAATTCCGCCAAATCGACGGCGCAAAAGCCTTGATCCGCAGAGCCGCTGGGCGTGTCGCTCTTGCCGGACTGACGGCCTGCCTGATGGCCGGCTGCGCCTCGACCGGTCCCGTCGAATCGCGCCCGTCGCCCAAATTGCCACCGAGCGCCGGCGCCCCCACACCCACCGCCCCGGCGCCCTCGCCCGAGTTGCCGCGCCCCCTTCCGGCACCGGTTCCTGCCCCAACTGCCCCGCAAACCATCCCGCCCGCTCCCGCCAGGCCGCCTGCCGCGCTCTATCCCGGCGACCGCGAAGGCCGCGCGCTGGTGACCGGCTTCCTGCCACCGGGCGTCAAGGACCGGGACGGCTGGGCCGCCGACATCTTCACGGCGTTTTCCGCCCTGCGCATTCCGCCGACCCCCGACAACATCTGCGCCGCCGTGGCGGTGATCGAGCAGGAATCCAGCTTTCAAGCCGACCCGGTCGTACCCGGTCTGTCCCAAATCGTCTGGAAGGAGATCGACGCCCGCCGCGAACGCATCCACCTTCCGCGCCTGCTGCTCGACGCCGCCCTTCTCAAATCCAGCCCGGACGGACGCAGCTACAAGGCACGCATCGACGCGCTGCGCACCGAGAAGCAAATGAACGAGCTGTTCGAAGACATGATCTCCGAACTCCCCAACGGCAAATCCCTGCTCGGAGGCTATAACCCGGTACGCACCGGCGGCCCGATGCAGGTCAGCATCGCCTTCGCCGAAGAACAGGTGAAGGAAAAGGCCTATCCTTATCCCCGCCGCGGCAGCGTGCGGAACGAAGTCTTCACCCGGCGTGGCGGCGTTTATTTCGGGGTTGCGATCCTGCTCGACTACCCCGTTCCCTACAGTCGGATTCTCTATCGTTTCGCCGACTTCAACGCCGGCCGTTACAGCAGCCGCAACGCAGCATTCCAGAGCGCCGTTGCCCGGCTCTCCGGCCAGCCCTTGGCACTCGACGGCGACCTGCTGCGCTACGCCGACGGTCAGCCATCGAACGAACCCAGCGCGACGCTGAATGCCCTGCAGGGAATCTCCACCCGTCTCGGACTCGGCCGTGCCGAACTCCTCCGCGACCTGCGTTTCGAAAAAACCCTGCAGTTCGCGCAAACACCGCTGTACACACGGGTTTTTGCCCTCGCCGACAGCGCGGCGGGCGGACACCTGCCGCGCGAAGCCTTGCCCCAGATCGACCTCAAGAGCCCCAAGATCCAGCGCAAGCTCACCACGGGCTGGTTTGCCGAACGCGTCGATGGGCGCCATCGGATCTGCCTTGGCCGCGACCGTTCGTCGGCGCCCTGACTGCGGCCTCCGACATGCATTTTCCTTAAATCCGGACCCGATATCGCAGGCCGGCACCGCTATACAATCGAGTACAAAATATGTCCCAAAGGCATGGTTTAATATTCAGATATAACAACGATCAAGGGGGAAAAAACTGATGACCGTCCAAGCACAATACGCCGCCAAGCGCGTTACGCCTGCCGAAGCCATCCGCAACGTCCATAACGGCGATACCATCGTCGTGCCAACCGGGGTAGCCGAACCCCCGGCTCTTCTCAATGCTCTGTCCGAGCACCGTCGCGACTTCCGCGATGTGAAGGTTTCGCAGATTCTCGCCGTGCGCAAGTTCGGCTATCTCGACCCGAGCACCGCCGAGCACGTCCGTCACGTAGCCTATTTCTTCAGCGGCGCAAGCCGTCCCGGCTTCAAGGAAGGCGTGGGCGACTTCTACCCGAGCTATTTCTCGGAAATGCCGCAGCTCATGGATCGCGGCCTGATGCCCACCGAAGTGGTGTTCACCCAGGTCTCGCCCATGGACGAGCACGGCTACTTCTCCCTCGGTCTCGCCCCCGACTACACCATGGCTGCGATCCGCAATGCGCGCGCCGTGGTTGTCGAGGTCAATCCGAACGTTCCGTTTGCCTTCGGCAACTGCCACATCCATATCTCCCAGGTCGCAGCACTGGTCGAGAACGACGAGGCTGTGCTCGAAGTGGGCCTGCCCACCATCGGACCGGTTCAGGAAGCCATCGGCAAGTACGTCGCCGACATGATCGACGACGGCTCCACGCTGCAAATCGGCTACGGCGGCATCCCCGACGCGGTAGTGATGCAACTGACCCACAAGCACGACCTCGGCATCCACACCGAAATGGTCGGCGACGGCATCCTCACGCTGCTCGAAGCCGGTGCGGTCACCAACCGTCGCAAAAACTTCATGCCCGGCAAGATGGTCGCCACCTTCGCCCTCGGCTCGAAGAAGCTCTACAACTTCCTGCACCGCAACCCGATGGTCGAGATGCATCCGGTGGATTTCACCAACGACCCGTACATTGCCGGCCAGAACGACAACCTGATGTGCATCAACGCCACGCTGGAAATCGACTTCCTTGGCCAGTGCGGCTCCGAAAGCCTCGGCCCGCTGCCCTACTCCGGCACCGGTGGCCAAACCGATTTCGTACGTTCGGCCAACCGTTCCAAGGGCGGCAAGGCGTTCATCGTGCTGCCCTCCACCGCCAAGAACGACACGATCTCCCGGATCGTGCCGACCCTCACGCCGGGCACCCACGTGTCGACCAGCAAGAACGACGTCAACTACGTGGTGACCGAATATGGCGTGGCTCAATTGCGCGGCAAGACGGCCAAGCAGCGGACCCAGGCGCTGATCGCCATCGCCCACCCGAACTTCCGTGCCGAACTGACGGAAACTGCCAAGAAGATGAACCTGCTGTAAGCCTTTCGCAGCCAGTGCTCGAAAAAAGCCCCGGAATTTCCGGGGCTTTTTCTTTGGCGGGGAACGCCGCCCCCTTGTCGGCACCTGGCGTCAGTCGATCTTGAATTCCAACTCGAATTTCGCCCCGGCATCCAGGCCAAGCACTTCCACCAGAAAGGGCATCGCCTTCTTCAAGGTCGCCGGCAGGGTCCAGGGCGGGTTGACGATGAAGAGCCCGCTGCCGTGCATGCCGAAGCCGTCCTCGGACGGCTTATGTACGTCGAGACTCACATGCAGCCAGTTGATGTCCGGCATGCGTTTCAGTTTTTCCGGCAGTTCCCGCGACTGCATGCTGTGCAGTTTGGGGTACCAGACCATGTAGGTGCCGGTCGGAAAGCGACGCAGGCATTCCTTCATCGTGGCCACCACCGTGCGATAGTCGGTTTTGACCTCGTAAGGCGGGTCGATCAGTACCAGTGCGCGACGCGGCAGAGGCGGCAGGAAGGCGTTGATGCCGGTGAAGCCGTCCTGCTCGAGAATCATCGCCTTGTTGCCGGCATCCGCAAAGGTCTTGTTCAACAGACGATTGTCCGCCGGATGCAGTTCGAACAAACGCAGCTTGTCGTCGGCCCGCAGCAAGGGCGCCGCGCAGCATGGCGAGCCAGGATAAAGATGCAGCCTGCCGCTGGGGTTGAGGTCGCGGACCAGCTTCAGGTAGCTCTTCAGCTCCTTCGGCACATCCTTGCGGCCGAGCAAACGGGCAATCCCTTGCTCATATTCGGCGTTCTTGCGAGCGAAGGTTTCATCGAGCGAATAGCAGCCGGCGCCCGCATGGGTATCGATATACCAGTAAGGTTTGTCCTTCTGATTGAAATATTCCAGCAACTGGACGAGGACGAAGTGCTTGAGCACGTCGGCGTGATTGCCGGCGTGAAATGCATGACGGTAACTCAACATGGAGATTGCACCCGGAAGATGGGATAGAGATAGCGGGATCGGGGATCAGGGGCGCGATGCTATCACCTCGGGTGCCCTGACGCTTGTCGCCGCTGGAAGCACGCTTCAGTCGGGCGCGTCGTACTTGCGGTTTGAACCGCGAAAACGCTCCACCGGATACTTGACCGCGTTTTTGGCGAGCTTGGTCCTGGCTGCGGCATCCAGGTCGATTCCAGCCCGTTCGGCGATCAGCAGAAGGTAGAGCAACACGTCGGCACATTCGTCCTCAAGCGCTTCGCGACCGTAAAGATCGATCGGCAGCGCATCGATTTCCGCATCGCTCTTCCATTGGGTCAGCTCCAGCAATTCGCCGGCTTCGAGGTTGAGGGACACGATCAGATTGCGCAGTGAGTGAAACTGCGACCAGTCTCGCGCATCCCGGAAGGCCGCCACAAGACGCGTCAGTTCGTCGATATCGCCCGCCATCGCCTTATCCTTCCTATGTTGCACTGCAGCATTTTTGTATACAATCGCTGAAAGCCGAGCCGAAGGCCTTCTCGAACGCAACCCGAAAATGGAAGCTAAGCCCTTATTTCCCTTACAAAAAGCAGATACCAGGGCGCTTTTTTCCTTGCACTGGACTGTCACCCTGATATTATGGCGCGCTCTTCACCCGGCCATTCGGCGGCACGGGTGAAACTCAACCAAAACAGGAAAAAACATGCCGATTTACCGCCTCGGAGAGCATACCCCGCAAATGCAGGAAGGCGTCTGGATAGCCGACACTGCCACGGTCATCGGTGACGTGCATCTTGGTCCCAATGTGAACCTGTGGTTCGGCGCGATCCTGCGCGGCGACAACGACCCGATCACCATCGGCGCGAACACCAACGTCCAGGACGCTGCCGTACTGCATACCGACGACGGCGTTCCCCTCGATATCGGCGCCAATGTCACCGTGGGCCACAAGGCGATGTTGCACGGCTGTACGGTGGGCGAAGGCTCGCTGATCGGCATCAACGCCGTAGTGCTCAACCGTGCGGTGATCGGCAAAAATTGCCTCATCGGCGCCAACTCGCTGATCCCCGAAGGCAAGGTGATCCCCGACCGCTCGCTGGTCTGTGGCTCGCCGGGACGCATCATCCGCGAGCTCACCGACAACGAGATCGCCAAGCTCAAGCTCAGCGCCGACAACTACGTGAATAACGCGCTGCGCTATCAGAAACAGCTGGTCAAGCTGTAGGCGCTGCAAGCCGCGTTGACGCGCGCGGCCTTGCTCCCTGTCAGATCAGGTTAAGTATGATCGGCTGATGGTCCGAAGCGGCCGTCAGTTGATCCACTGCCACGGACTCGACCTGATCCACCAGATCGGCGCTGACAAAGAAGTAATCGCAGCAATACGACCGATCCGGCCATTCCGCGCCGTTGAGCCCGACCGTACACAAATGCGGAATATCGCCGTAGCAGGCGCGCCAAGCGTCTTCCCAGCCCGATACGTCGGCGCTGATCGGCGCCGTCAGGCGGTAATACTCCGGACTGCCCGGTTCGCAGTTGAAATCGCCGCACACGACCGCCGAAGCCGGTCGAGGCCAGATGGAAAAGGGCGAATCCAGTTCGTCTGCCTTGCTTTCGCCGGTCCCCATCGCCGCCAGACGCACCGCATCGCACTGCAGCGTATGCAGCGCAGCGATCTGGGTCATGCGCTGGATGCGCGAGTAGTACTCCAAATGGGTGTTGAGCACCCGGATCGGGCCATGCGGCCCGTCCACCACCACTTCCAGGCAGGCCCGCGGCATGCTCGGCACGCCTTCTTCTGGCGGACGGGGCAGGCTGTGACGAAAAACCTGTCCGACCGGCATACGCGACAGGGTGAGGTTGCCGAAACGGCTGCGACCGCCGACACCATCCGGCAGGTCAACCGCCGAGACAAAATGAACGCTGTATCCCGGGAAGGCGGCCGCTAGGCGGGCCACCCCGTCGACCGGCATGCCGCCTTGCAGGCCCGCAAAACCCACCGCGACCTCCTGCAGACAGATCACGTCGAAGTCACCGAGGGTCCGGATGGCCGAAATCGTGCGCTTCAGGTCCACGACCCCGTCGGCACCCCGCCCCCACTGAATGTTCCAACTCAATAGCTTCATCAAGAAACCTTTTTCTCCATGCTTGCCGTTCCGCCGCGGTCAGCCGCGACCGGAATCCTTATTGAGCATAGCAAGCTCAGGATGGTTCCTCCTGCCCAATCCGGCCAGTGCCGTGCGCAATTGCCGATCCCGGCTTAGCCGATCGCCCAGAATGGGATTTTTGTCACGCCCGAAAAAGTCCGTCGCCACCGGGCCAGCGGCTAAAGCGCCTGTTGCGGCTGCCGTAAACCTCTTCGGCCCCCACTTCTCACAACCACCATCCACACCGTCACGACAGCACGTCCCACACTACAGCGACCACGATCATGACCACGCCCCAGGAACTCGTTGCCTGCATTGAAAAGCTTGCCAGCCTTCCCGCCGTCTATTACCGCATCCGGGATCTGCTGAACGATCCCGACAGTTCGGTACAGGAGCTCGCCGACGCGGTGTCCAGCGACCCCGCCATCACCGCCCGCGTATTGGGCGTGGTCAATAGCGTGCTCTACGGATTCGCGGGAAAAATAGATACGGTCGGCCGGGCCGTCAATCTGATGGGCATGCAGCAGGTGCACGATCTCGTGCTGAGCACCGCGGTGATCGGCGCCTTCGCCGGCATCCAGCCGACCCGCCTGAACATGACGCGCTTCTGGCAGGAGTGCGTGTTCCGGGGTCTGGCCGCACGCACCGCGGCGCGCCAGCTCGGCCTGGGCGACCCCGAGCGGATGTTCGTCGAAGGGTTGCTGGCGGACATCGGCCATCTGGTGATGTTCCAGGCCGATCCGGACAACGCCGAGATGGCCCGCGATACGGCCATTCGCAAGGGCATACCGCTCCACGAGGCCGAAGCGGACATCGTCGGCTGCAATTACGCGGAGGTCGGCGCTGCCCTGGCCGGCGCCTGGCATCTGCCCAGCAGCTTCGCGACCGCCATCGGTGCCCAGTTGATGCCGGCGCTGGGCGGGCCCCACGTCACCGAGGCGGCCCTGCTCCACCTCGCCAACCAGATTCTCGCCACCGACAAAATCGTCGAAGCCGACGAAGCCGCCCTGGAACTGATGGACCCGATGAGTGCCGCCGTACTCGAAATGAACACCGAACGGATCGCCGCGATCCGGGCCCGGGTGCACGAGGACAAAGCGACGGTGATCGCGCTGTTCTTTCCCGCCTACGCCTGAAATCAGATCCGCTGGAAGATCGTCTCGACCCCCTCGCGCCCGTTCAGACGGCCGCGCCAGATCACCGTCGTACTCGGCACGATACGGTCGTAGCCGCGGGAAACCCAGCCGGCCAGCGGCGCATTCGAGCCGTGCAGAATGCTGACTTCGCCATCCAGCGGCAGAATCATGCTCAGGCACACCGGCCCGTTGGCGATACTGAGACCGTCGGGCGTGCAGGTCACGTTGCAGTCTTCGCTGAAGTGCCAGTTGAGCGTGACCACCTGTTCCGTGCTGCTATGCACTTCATCGAACACACGCAAGCGGTCGCCGAGCTTGTCGAACTCCCAGCTGCGTCGATGCACCGGCCGTCCCGCCAGACGGCGGTAACCGTCGTGCTCGGCCACCAGCCGATCGACCACGCGGTTGGTATCCCGCTCGATCACCCGGGTCGTGTATTTGCGGGTCCACATGAACTTGCCGCCCGACACCGCCTGATTCTCGCCGTCGATGCACAGCGTGTTATGCATCGACGTGCCCCGGAACGCCTCGCGCCACGGACCCTGGCCGTGGTAGGTGCCGGTGCCCGGATCGACGAGGAATTCCCGACCGGACGCCGACAAGGTAAACGACAGCGCATCGGCGTGACCGTGGGCTGCGATGCCACCCAGGCCGAGCGCGCCGGCGTCGGCCACGATGCGGATCTCGTCGAGGGTATCCAGATTGCCGCCCAGCACGAACACTCCGCCGTCGGCGAAGTCGGTACGCGGCGTGGCCGGCACCGCCTTCAGCAGCAGGCTGTCGAAAGCCTCACAGGCCTCGCGCCCGAGCAAACAGCGGGTGCGCACATCGACAATACCGGCCTTGCGGGCCAGGGCCGGGTTCGAGAACAGCAGCGCACCGGTCGCCAGCTGGCTCTGGAAGGGGTAACCCGCGGTGCCCAACGACAAGCCCGAGACGCGCCCGTCGTCGGCATCGCCGAACATCGGCACATTTCCGCCGGCATCCATCAGCGCCGCCACGTATTCGAGCATCGCCTCCATGCGCTGCCAGTAGCCGTCTGAAAATGGCTTGCCGGTGGCCCGTGCCGCCAGCCCGGCAAAAAGCAGAAAATCCCACACGAATTGCTGGTAGGCCGTGGCCTGCTCACGATTGACGCCGTCCGGCGCGTTCTGGACCAGCACCTCCCGTTCGAGCCCCTCGCGGGCGATCCGGCGCCATTGCTTGGCATCGTCCCAGAACGGCCAGGTCGCGCCGGCCACGAAGAGGCCCGCAAGCTCGCCGATCAAGTGGTTGTTGGCCGATGAATGGCGCGACAGGTGGCCGCGGATGAACTCCGCGTGGCGCCAGATGCTGTTGAGCCAATCGGCACGCAGCACCTTGCCCACCGGATGCTCGAACAGCGGCGACTGCAGGCCGCCGATCAGCTGCCAGACGGTCGCCCAGTTGATCAGGCGGATGCCGGCTTCCAGCGCACTTGCCCAGTTGGCACCGAGCAGATAAGGGTTCTGGACGAACCAACTCTCCAGCAGCGTACCGATGCCTTCCAGATAGCGCGGGTCGCAGGTGACCTGCCAGGCCTGGGCAAGACTCACCAGCTCCAGGTGACGGTTGGGCTCCCACAAATACTTGATGTCGCCGCTCTGAGCCGTATCGCGGAAGCTCATCTTCTTGCCGTAGCTCATCGGCAGCAGCGCACCGTTGTCCGGGTTGCGGTTCCACTCCGGCGGAAAGCCGAGTGCCACGGCATCCCGGGCAAACAGCCGCCACTGCCCGGACAGCACTTCGTTGGCCCGCTGCACGGCGAACCCGGCCTGATCCGGCAACTCCCGCGGCAGCCAGCGGGCCCCGACGCGGTCGAGGCGGATCGACGGCACCTCGGCCGGTGCGCGGCGGCGCTCCATGGCCTGACGGGCCGTGGAACCGGCGCGGCCCATGACTTCGGCAACCGACATGCAGCGCAGCCGGTTCCAGTACCACCCCATGTGGGTCAGGCTAGACATTTGATTCCTTGCTCCCATTCAACCGGCTGACGATCTGCCGGAACTTTCCATTGCGCGTGCGCCCGATGCTGGGCACCCGCTCGATTCGAATAATCACTTGTGGCCCCAGACGCTCGCGGGCGCGCATCAGCAGCGCCTGCTCGTTGTCGCGACCGAACCCCGACCCGGCAACCACGCGAATGCTCACCTCGTCCAGACGCTCCTGCACCACCTGGGCCTCCACCAACCCGGCGAGGCCCGAGAAGATCCAGTCGAGCATCACCACATGGCGGCCGTCCGGTGTGCGGATCGCGTCGTCCACCCGCCCCAGCACCCGCTCGACCACGCGAAAGCGCCGCCCGCAGGGGCACTCGAAAGCCGGATCGGCCAGCACCACCCGATCGTCGGCGCGGTAGCGCAACAGCGGCATGGAACGATTGCCGAAGCCGGTGGCGATGAGGTCGGCCGTGCCATCCCCGTTGGGTTCGAACTCCACACAGCCATAGTCCTCCATCACGTGGTAGCGGCCGTGCTCGCAAGTACCGATCGCCGCCACCCGTTCAAAGGCGCCATACCAGTCGAAGACCCGGCAGCCGAAGCGCTCGGCGATACGCCGGCGGTCTTCCGCGCTGAGGGTTTCGGACGAGGTCACGACGCTGCGCAGCGATCTGCCGCGATAGAACCGGTCGTGCTCTTCCAGCCAGCGGGCCAGATAACCCACCGAAGACGGATAAGCCTGGATCATCACCGGGTCGAACTTTTCCAGCGCCTCGATGTAGGCCGCACCGTTTTCCCGGGTCAGGTGGAAGGAAGACAGCATCAGCTTGTTTTCCGCCCAATTCATGCGCCACGGCGCCCGCTCGAGCTGTCCGGGCGAAATCACCGGATCGCCGCGCAACCAGGCCCGCCGCTCGCCGGGACGGTAGCCAGCCCAACGCGACTGGCGCTCGATGAAAGCCTGCTCGAAGGCGATCGCATCCCGGTCCCGCCAGCCGGTGAGGGTCCGGCCGGTGGTGCCGCCGGTGGCGCCCTCGAAACGCATCCACGGGCCGCCCTCGGCCAGCATCAGACGGCCGGCGGCGATCACGTCGCCCTTGGTGAGTTCCGGTATTTCGCGCAGGTCGTCCAGATGCCGCCAGCGCGCCGGATCGATGCCCTTGCGGGCAAACAACTCGCGGTAATACGGCACGCGCATTCGGGCGTGCAGCGCCAGGCGGCGCACCTGTTCCAGCTGCAGCGCCTGCCACTGGGCCGGGGCAAGCCACTGGCTGCGCTCGATGGCGGCCTCGGTACGCTTCAAGGTCGCGCGCGCACCGATCAGACCGCGCAGGCAACTGTTCAGCGACAGCAGCCCCTCCTGCAGGGTGGGCGGCAATCGCCGATAAATTGGGGAGTCACTGGAAAACATACGATGCTCAGCCCTTCCGATACGAAGCCACATCGAGCTGGCACCACGCGGCCTCCAGCAGCTCGCGCACGCGCTCGACGCCGTAGCTCTTGAGCACCCGCCGACGCCCCGTTTCGCCCATCCGACGAGCCTCGGCGGCGTCCGCCAGCACCGGCTTCAGGGCCGCCACCAGCGAGGCCACATCGTCCGGCTCGGCGAGCATGCCGCTATAGCCTTCGACCACCACCTGCGGAATGCCGCCGACGCGGGTCGCCACAACCGGCAGACCGGCGGCCTGGGCTTCGAGCAGCGCCATCGGCACGCCTTCGAAGCGCGACGGCAGCACGAACACCCCGGCGCGGGCCAGCAACCGGGCCTTGGCTTCGCCCGCGACCCAGCCGGGCAGTTCGACCCGCCCGGCCACGCCGGCCGCCGCTGCCGCTGCGCGCACCCCGGCCAGGTCGCCCTCGCCGGCAATGATCGCCCGCAGTTGCGGACGCACCCCGCCCAGCCGGGCCAGCGCCTGGATCAGCACGAAGACGCCTTTGGCCTCTTCAAGCCGTCCGAGGAACAGCAAGGTGTGCGGCTCGCGGGGCACATCGGCAGGCAGCGCCACCGGCAACACCGGGTTGGGCAGCACACGCACGTCCGGGTGGCCGATGGTCTGACGCAGCCACGCGGCCCAGTTTTCCGACAGCACGAAAACCACTTCCGCGCCGCGCACGGTACGCTCGATCCAGGCCCGCTCAAGGCGCGAGGCACCGGCGTAATAGCGGTCGAAGGCGCCGCCGTGAAGGTGAAAGATATAGGGCTTGCCGGCCCGCCGGGCTAGCGCCAGAAACACGCTCTTGCGCCGGAAGCTGGCGTTCGAGGCCGAATGGGCATGCACCGCCGCCACCCGCCCGCCAAGCAGCAGGCCGGTGAATCGCAGCAACGCCGAGACAAAGGCCCGCAACTTGGCAGCGGCGCTGCCATCCACGTAGGTCGGCAGATAGCGCAGCACGCGACCGCTCCCAAGGCCGCCATCGCGCCAGATGCGCAGCACCGAAGCGATGCCGCCGCGGGCGTTCGCGTCGGGGCCGAGCATCACCAGAGCGGGCAGCCGGTCGTCACGCATGGAGCGCCTCCCCGCAATGTTGAACGATGGTGCGCAGCTTGCCGTTGGCCGTGCGCGCCATTTGGGTCACCTCCCTGAGTTCCGCTTCCACCATGCCCTGGAACTTGGCTTCGAAAAACTGCTGCAGTTCCCGCCGCGTATCCCGCGCCAGACCGCCGCCGGTCTGCAGGCAGACGATCAACCGGCCGGGTTCGAACTGTTCGTACTGCACGGCCTCGACCCGCGTAAAGACCGGCGGACGCAGCCCGCCCACCGAGGTCATCGGAATGGCGCGACCGTCGCGGCCGAAGATGAAATCCGAATCCCGCCCGTCGATGCGCTCCAGCACCGGAAACCCCGGCAATGCCGGATGCGCCGGGCCGGCGGACCAACGGGCGATGTCGCCGGTGCGATAGCGCACGAAGGGCATCACCCGGTTGTCGAAGCCGGTGACGACGATTTCGCCGGCCTGCCCCGGCTCGTCGATCGCCCGGCCCTCGCCGTCGACAAGTTCGACCTTGCCGTACAGCGGCCACACGAAATAGCGAGGATCGTCGGGCATCGAGGCCGCCATCGCGGCGCGCTCGGAATGACCGTAGTGGAGCAGCACCGGGCAGTCGAACACCGCCCGGATGGTGTCCAGCATGAAGGGCTCGACCGTTTCGGAAAACAGTTGAACCCCGCGGATGCCGGCCGCGAAAGACGAGCCGGGCGCGTTCTGGGCCAGCCAGCGGGCAAGGATGTACACCGCCGACGGATAGCCCTGGATGCTCGCCACCCGATGACGCCGGGCCGCCGCGACGTGGCCCGGCATCAGCGCGTCGGTGAGGTGATTGGGGCTGATCGCCAGCATCCGCTTGATCGGATCGAAACTGCGCGTAGTCCCGCGCTCCGAGCCCCGCACGTTGCGGCCGCGCAGCGACAGGGTTGCGCATCCCCTGGGAAGGCTCAGCCGGCGGTTGAAACTGTCGATATAGGCGGTTTCCTTGCAGCGGGTCCGGCCCCGTTCGAGCAGAAAGCGCAGCGGTTCGGACGAGGATCCGCTGGTCTGCATGGGCAGCGCCGCCGCCTCGCCGCAGGCGGTCGAACGGAAATCCTGCGGACGGGCCTTGATGTCGCCGCGGCACGTTGGCGCAAAGGCATCGAGCCACTCGTTCACCGGCGCACCGGCACGCAGCCGCGGGCGGACGCCCGCATGGGCCGGCACCGTGGCGGCCGCCCACAGCAGGGTTTCGCGCAGCCGCGCCTCGGCCACGGCCGCCAGCCGCGCGGGGCAACGCAACCCGGCCTCGGCCAGATAGCGCGGGTAGCCCGCGCCATAGCGCACCCGCCTGGGCAGCCAGCCGTAGACGAGACCGATGGGCGTCTTGACCCACTGGGGCGCATCCAGGTATTTGCCGAGCCAGCGGTAAAGGCGATCCTCGACGCTCATGCGGACAGCCCTCCCGCGGCGGCGTCCGGTGCGACGGCGGAGCTGACCGCCAGATGCTGGATCATCAGCCGGCGCTTGCCCCGCGCCGTCCGTTCGATATGGGTCACCACCTGCAGCTCGGGTTCCACCAGGCCGAGCAGTTTGGTCCGGAAGTAGTTGTCGAACACCGCCAGCACGGCAGGGTCGAGCGGCGCGGGCGACTGCAGGCGCACGACGATGCGGCCCGGTTCGAACTGCTCGTACTGGCTGGCTTCGATCTGCAGGAATTCGGGCGGCCGCAACCCGCCCAGCGAGGCCACCGGAATGCGGCGTCCGTCGCGGCCGACGAAGTAGTCGTTGTTGCGCCCGTCGATGCGTTCCAGCACCGGGTAGCCCGGCAACTGCGGATGGGGCGGCTTGTCGGACCACATCGCCAGATCGCCGGTACGGTAGCGGATGAAGGGCATCGCCCGATTGTCGAAGCCGGTGGCCACCACTTCGCCCTGCACGCCAGCCGCGGTGATGCTCCGACCGGCCTCGTCGACGAGTTCCACATGGCCATACAAGGGCCACACGAAATAACGCGGATCGTCGGGCATGGAGCCCGCCATCACGGCGCGCTCGGAGTGGCCGTAATGCACCAGCACCGGACAGCCGAATACCCGCCCGATCAGCGCCACCATGTCGGGCCCGGCCGATTCCGAAAAGAGCTGCACCCCGCGCACCGCATCGGTGAAGCGCGGTCGCGGGTTGAAATCCAGCCAGCGCGCCAGTTCATACACCGCCGACGAATAGCCCTGGATGAAGCTCACGCCGCGGGCGACGGCGGCCTCCACGTGCCCGGCCATGTAAGCCGCATCCAGGTGATTGGGACTGATCCACAGCATCCGCTTGATCGGCTCGTAACTCTGCAGCGGGCCGCTCTGTGCTTCCGCACCGCGGATGTTGCGCCCGCGCAGCGACAGCACCACATCCCGGCGGCTCAGGCCGATGCGCTGGCCGAAGGATTCGATGTAGGCGGCCTCCTTGGCCCGGGAGACCCCCTTGTGCAGCGAGAAGCGGAAGGGCTCGGCGACCGACCCGCTGGTCTGCATCGGAAGACGTTCGGCGGCCGTGCACCCGCCGGAAAGGAATTGCTCCGGCGCGCGCTTGTAGTCCAGCTTGGTCATCAGCGGAAAGAGCGCCAGCCATTCGCTCACCGGCATGTCGCTCAACAACTGGGTGGCCAGCGCGGCATAGGCCGGCACCGTGGTCGCGGCCCATTTCAAGGTTTCGCGCAGGCGGCTTTCGGTCAGCTGCGCGATCTCGCCGGGCGAACTCAAACCCGCCTCGGCGCGATAGCGAGGATAGTCGTTCCCATGACGCAGGCTGTCCGGCATCAGGCCATAGACGCGTCCGAGCGGCGTCTTGATCCAGGCCGGCGCATCCATATAACGCTTGAGCCAGCGGTAGCCCCAATCTTCGATACCCATTGCGGCTCCCGTTCAGCGCTTGACCCATTCGCGCGCAAACAGCGCGACGAAGGCCATGTCGTCGATGAAATAGCGGCGGAACATGCGCCGCGGCTCCTGCAGAAAGCGGTAGAACCACTCGAGGCCGGCCTTCTGCATCCACACCGGGGCACGTTTGACGAGGCCGACCGCCACGTCGAAGGTGCCGCCGACGCCCATTGCGAAGGGCACTTTCATGGCCGCCTGGTAGCGCGCCAGAAAGGCTTCCTTCTTGGGCGAACTGATCGCCACGAAGAGGATGTCCGGCCGGGTGGCGGCGATCTCGGCCACCACCCGATCCTCATCCTCGGGCTTCCAGTAGCCGTTTCGGTAGCCGGCCAGGGTCAGCCCCGGATAGCGGGCCGGGTACAGATGGGCGACGCCGCTGACCACCTCCTCGCGGGCGCCGAGCAGAAAGACCCGCCAGCCCTTCTCCGCCGCACGGGCCATCAGCGCCTCGAACAGATCCACCCCGGTGACCCGCTCCTTGAGCGGCTTGCCGAGCAGGCGCGAGGCCCACACCACCGGCATCCCGTCGGCGTTGATCAGGTCGCAGTCGTTGATGATCTGGCGCAAGGCCGGGTCGCGGCTGGCCTTGACGATCTTGTCGACGTTGATCACCACATGCTGGTGCGGCCTGCCGGAGCGGATGAAACCTTCGACCACGCCCAAGGTTTCCTCCATATCCAGGTTGTCCACGGCACATCCCATCAGGTGAACTCTCATTGCGTTTGACCGTCGGAATTATCGTTGTCGCCCGCGGCATCCTTCGTGGCGTGGGGCACGGGTTGGACGGCGCGCACCGGCGCAAAGCGTGACCGTCTTGTCAGGAAGTCGAAAACAGTCAGCCCGGAGTGGTAGCTGAGGGTATGGACGCAGTCGATGCCCGGCCTCCAGCCCGGATCGATGCGCAGTTCGGTTTCTTCGGCGTATTCGGTCGGCGTGAGCTTTTCGATGCGGCGCAAACTGAGGGCACGGCCGTATTCCGGCACGCAGACCTGGGCCGGCCGCAGCAGCTTGCCCTGATGGGTGAACACCGGCCCGGCCGGACGGGCGAAGCGCGCATCGGCCACCACCGGGTTGGCGGCGTGGGGCAACCACGGGCCGAGGGGCGTATCGGCGTAATAGGCGTGCAACTCGTCGTGCTTGTCGGCACCGGGCTCCGAGACGTTGCCGAGCAGCCACCAGCGGCCTTGGTGCGCAAACAGGGTGGCGTCGACCATGTCGATGCCGGTCAGGAGGTCCGCCTCCTTCTCCCAGCGGTCCGGCAGTCCGGCACACCGATAAAGCTCGACACTGCGGTTGGCGCCGCTCTCCGGCACCATCCAGAGACGCTCGTTCCACTCGAACACGAAGGGGTAAGACAGATGCCACGGGCGCTCCATGACCGGCACCGGCGCTTCCCAACTGCCGTCCGGGTGCACGCGCATGGCCTTCAGGGTGCCCTTCCCTTCCCGGTAGATCACTTCTTCGACGAACACCCACCAACCGCCGTCCGCCGCCGGCCACACCATCGGATCGGCCCAGAAACGGTCGGCCGGCGGCTGGATCAAGGTCGCGCGGGCCGGATCGAGACAGATCCCGTCGCCCAAGGCCAGGGCGATGCCCCACTGGTCGCGGCTCAACAGCTTGACGGCCGAGCGCGACACGGTGCGCTGGAGCAGGGTTGTGAAGCGCGTCGAGGCGGACGCGACGGGCGGCTCGGAGATCGGCGCCGTAGCTTCGCGCCGGCGGCCTGGCGCACCGTCCTGAGCCAGCCGCAGCAGCGCCCGACGCACCATGCCCATGCCCTTGGCGATCGCCCGGCGACGGTTGCGGCGGATCGAAAAGCTGCACGAAGCGCCCAGAGAATCGTCGATGAGCTGGCCGTCGGCCACCGCTTCAAGGCGAATCACCGTGCTCTCGTCGCCCTCCACCACCGGCGCGGCACCGGCCAGCGGGTCCACCGCCGGCCGGCCGGCCAGCTTCAAGGTCCACTGGCGGAACGGGCCGCCCGGCAAAGGTGCCGGCGCCATCCGCAGATCGAGCAACACGTCGCAGCCCTGCTCGGCCAGCCACTCGCCTGCGGCACGGGAGCCGACACCCGACGACCATTCGGCCACGCCCTCCGGCGTATCGAGGGTCACGCTGCGCAGGGGCGACGCGCCGCGGTCGAAAACCAAGCCGTCCACCCGCTCGGCCCAATCCGGCCCGGGCAGCGCCACCGCGTCCCGCAACAAGGCGCCCAGCGTCACACCGGGCAAGGTCCGGCAATCGCCGACCAGCCGGGCAACCCAGCCGGGCACCTCGCCGGCGGGCAGGAAAACGGCGAGACGAACATTCATGGGCAGTGACTCGATCATGCAAAAACCTCCGGAGCGCGGCGCAGCACGGCCCGACGCAATAACAGGTTGCGCGACAGCGTCGCACCCAAAAGAACCGCAAAAAGACTCAGCACGGCATCGACCCCACGCGGCGCCACCCAGGTCACCAACCCGCAGGCCGCCACGAAGATCGCCAGCGACAGCACGTTCACCCGCAGCGGCAGGCGGGTTTCCTCGACGGTCTGCAGATAATTGGCTTCGGGCAGCACCAGCTGGCCGACGTAGAAGCTCGCCAGATAGAGCAGGAAGATCGCGCTCGCGCCCGACAGCGCAAAATCCGGACGCTGCCCCCACCACATCAGCCCGCCCCAGGCCGCCAGCGCCAGCAGACTCAGGGCGGTATTGAGGCGCACCAGGTTGCGGCGCAGCTCGGCCAAGGTGGCGCGCACCTCGTCGCCGCCCCGATGCACCACCCGCGCGAGCTCCGGCAGGGCGTTGAAGCTGAGCGCCCGCGGAAACAGCAGCAACACGCTGGTCAGACTGCCGATCAGGGCCACCAGCCCGCCGTAGCTCTCGCCCGCCACCCGCACGGTGAGGGGCACGAGGATCATCGACATGCCGGCGCTCACAAAATTGAGGGCGGCCTGCTCGCCCGCCGTCTTCGCGCTGCCCGTCGGCAGGGCCGCGTCGCCGCCCGACAAGCGCGCCCGACGCATCAACAGCAGCAGCCCGGCCGACCCGAGCAACGCGCTCGGCACCGCCAGCGCGGCGTAGGCCATCCAGGCTTGACGGGCGCCGAACAGCCCCAGTCCGGCCGCCAACAGCAGCACCAGCACGGTTTCCAGCGCCAGCAGGCGCCGGTAGGCCGCCAGCGCCAGACCGTAGTGACGCGCCAGGGTGTAGGCCGTCCAGCCGGCCAGCAGCAACGCCGTCCAGCCCGGCTCGAATAGCCAGCCGCCCCACGCCAGCAGCGGCAGAGGCAAGCAGGCCAGCGCCGTGAAAACCAGCGCCCCGCGGGACAGGCCGAGCATCACCGCGGCGGTCTGGCCCTCGCCAGCCACGGGTACGCGGGCCAGCACCAGCGCCGACCAGCCGACCGCCGAAAACAGGCCCAGCATCATGGCGATGGACAAATCGTTGGCGAAGCGTCCCAGCGCCTCGGTGCCGCAAATGGCCTGAACCAGTGCGAAGTGGAGCAGACGCTGGCCGCCGGGTGCGGCGGTCACCGCCAGCACTTCGCCGCGGTGCATGAGCGCGGCCAGACGCGGGCTCATGCCTCGGCCTCCGCTTGCCGCCGCTGCCACGCCGCCGCCGCGGCGACGAGGGCGAGCGGCATGATCAGCCCGGCCTGGGGCCGGAACATGATCCCGTTGCTGAAGGCCGTGGACGCCACCAGCGCAGCCAGCAACGGCGCAGCCACGCCGGGCGGAAAGCTGCGCGCCCACACCGCCAGCACGGCCAGCACCGCCCCCAGGCCGACCAGCCCCTGCTGATTGAGCAGGCGGATGAAATCGTTATGGGAATCCTTGGCGCTCCACCACCACACTTCGGAAACGATCCAGTCCGAGCCCTCGCCGTGGCCGAACAGCCATTCGGACAGGCTGCTGTTGGCAAGGATGTCGATCTTCTGCAGCCACATGGAAAAGCGGCCCGACGTCAGCTCGACCATTTCATCCCAGGACGGCAGGTGGATCAGCCCAAACAGCAGCGGCACGAAAGCCGCCGCAAGCCCCACCACCAACAACACAAAGAGCGCCACCGGCGCCAGCCGCGTGCGCTGGATGAGAACGACGATGCCGAAAGCCAGTGCCGCCACCATCGAAGTACGCACGCCCCAGCCGTGAAAAACCAGCACCACCGAAAAGACCAGCAGGCCGATGAGCGTGCGCCGGCCCAGTTCCCCCGCCTCGAACAGGTAAAGCGACAGCGCGGCACACACCACCACAAGGTAGGAACTGGTGTGCAGCGACGCGAAATACACCGGCCAGAACAGCTCGCCTCCCCGGTTGAGGGAGGGCGGCAGAAAGATCAGCGCGACGATCACCAGCCCCCAGATCAGTGCGAGCGTGGCCTTCATCAGCCGGATCGCCAGCGCGGGCTCCCGCTCGAAAAGGCGCAGCAGCAACACCGACATCAGCGCCGGCGTGACGATCTTCAGATACTCGAAGACGGCGGTGGAGAAGTTGAGGCCGGAAAGCAGTTCGGTGGTCAGGAAGGACGCCAGCCCGAACGGCACGACCGCGAGCATCAGCGGCGCCCGCCGCAGGATCGCATCGGCGTAGGTCAGCAGCCCCGCCAGAAGCACCCCCAGCAGCAGCGCGTCGGCGAGGCGGTTGTAGAGGGATTCGGCTTCCGCGTCGATCACCGGCTGGGTCAGCAGCACGGACACCAGGAGCTTGCCCCACAGGGCGACGAACAGCCCCCATGTCAAACCCCGCGCCACCCGCTGCTCGAAGGTCGAGGACGCCGCGACCGGCGCGCATGGAAAAAGCGTCGTGTTCATCAGAAGTCGAGCAGCACGCCGCCGATCACCGCCACCCCGGCATCCCGCAGGCTCTGCGAAAGCGCGGCCACCCGCTTGTGGGTGGAGGCATGGCGCCGGGCGACGACGATTGCGCTGCCGCAGGTGGCAGCGACGAGCTGGGCATCGGCGCCGGTTTCGTCGGCCGGCGTATCCACCAGCGTCATCTCGTAGGCTTCGCGGGCCACCGCGATCTGCGCCGCGAAGGCCGGCCGCACCAGCAGTTCCTGCGGATTGGGCGGCACGATGCCGGCTTGCAGCACCGACAGATGATCGAAGCGCGGATGGGGCT
The DNA here is from genome assembly GCA_937871125.1 of uncultured Zoogloea sp. Taxonomy (GTDB): domain Bacteria; phylum Pseudomonadota; class Gammaproteobacteria; order Burkholderiales; family Rhodocyclaceae; genus Zoogloea. The sequence goes on from CALMXT010000249.1 coordinate 29,983, forward strand.
GGATCGCGCCTTTGTCGCCCCGTTCGGCCAGACGCGCCGCCAGACCGCCGGACGGCGGCAGACGGAACAGGGATTGCTGGCGTGGGAAACGCAGGTCGCCATCCACCAGCAGGGTCCGCTCGCCCAGCTGCGAGAACACCACCGCCAGATTCGCCGCCAGCCAGCTACGCCCGTCGCCACGGGCCGCGCCGACGATGGCCACGGTACGCAGGAAGGGATTGCTCATGCGCCGCAACACGATCTGGGCCCGCAGCTTGCGCAGCGCTTCGACACGGGGCGAATTGGGCTCGAAGGCGGCCACGATCTCCGGGTCCGCGCCCTGATCGCCGACCGAGAGCACCGGGTAGTCAAACTGCCGCGACAGCGCGGCGTGCACATCGGCTTCGGTGACCAGACCGAGTTCGATGGCCGCGGCGCCGAAGGGAATGCCGCGCTCCCGCTGGCGGGCCGTGACGCGGCCGACCGCCTCGGCCGACAGCCGGCCGGTGGAAACGAGGATCTCGCCGAGATTGGGAAAAGTCATCGGCGGTTTTTCGAAAGCCGACACCTGACTGCTGGCGGGAAACGGGTACATGTCCATGTTTTCTCCTCAAGCCCGACGCAGCGCCGCCGGCAGGAAGCGCGAGGCGCTTTCAGCCGCGCCAGCCGGGCTGCCGATTTCCACCAACAAGGGGGCGCCGATGGCATCGCTCAGATCGGCGCCGCCCCGAATACGCCGGTCGAACAGTTCGCGCACGATGCCGACAGCCATGCCGAGCAGCCCGCCGATGAAGATTGCCAGACCGAGATTGAGCAACAGCTTGGGACTGGACGCCTCGGTGGGCGGCACCGCCGACGACAGCAGGGCCACGTTGCCCTGACGCGACTGGCTTTCCAGGCTGGTCTGGGTCAGACGGGCCATCACCAGGTCGTAAGCCTTCTGGGCGCTATCCACCTCGCGCTGCAGCAGCCCCATTTCGTCGCGCTGGCGCTTGAGCTCCAGGACTCGCTGCTTCTGCCCTTCGAGGCGGCTCTTGAGGTCGCCTTCCCTGGCCTGATTGATGCGGCTGTTGGTGCCCACCACCGCGGCCACCTGACCGGATTCGGCACGCAGACGGGCCCGCAGGGATTCGACTTCGCCCTTGACGCGCTGCAACTCGGGATGGTTTTCGCCGAGGTAACCGGACAACTGGGTGAGCTTGGCTTCCTGACGGGCCAGATCCACCTTGAGCGCCTGGATCAGCGGATTGGTCGCCACCTCGTTCAGACCGCCGCCCTGACGCTGACGCGAGGACGTTTCGGTGCTTTGGGCCTGGGCCGCGGTGAACTGGGTGGACAACTCGGTGAGGCGCGCGCTCTCCAGATCCAGCTTCTCGTCGCCGACCAGGCCGCGCTCGCGCTGGAACTCGGACAGGCGGCGCTGGGCGCTTTCGAGGTTGTTGCGCAAGGCCTTGGTGTGTTCATCGAACCAGGCCGCCGACTGGCGGGCCGGCTCGACCTTCAGCTCCAGATCGGTTTCCAGATAGGCGCGGGCCAGGGCATTGGCGTAATCGGCGGCAAATTTCGGATCGTCGGCGGTGACGGTCACCGTCAGCACGTTGCTCTCGTGGGACGGGCTGACCTTGACGGACTTCTTGAGACGGGCGGCGATCCAGCGGTTGGCGTCCCCCTGCCCGCCGGAAGCCTTCCGCCAGCGTTCGGCCCAGCGCGGCATGTCGACCACCTTCAGGGCCGCCACGGCACGCGCGCCGACCCGTTCGCTGGCCATGATGTCGGCCTGGGTGGCCAGAAAGCCCGGCGTCGTCACGCCCTGCCCGGGCTGGACCACGAGCGGGTCGCCGCTGCGGGCCTCGACCACCACTTCGGCCGAGGCCATGTACTGGCGCGGCAGCACCAGACTGACCACCAGCGCCAGCAGAACCACGCTGCCCCACACCGCGAAGAGTTCCTTGCGGCGGGCCTTGAGGACTGCCAGGAGTTGTGCGATTCCCATGCTTGGTTTCCGCTCAGAAAAGTGCTTCGCGAACGACGATCACGTCGTCGGCCTGCACGAGGTCGTTGAGTTGCGGCGTCAGGACGCGGGTCGCGCCGTCCTCGCCGCGGCGGTGGATGCGGATGCCCCGCTCGGTGCCGCGCGGGCTGAGGCCGCCGCCCACCGACAAAGCCTGCAGCACCGTCATCTGACGCTCGACCCGATAGGCGCCGGCGCGCTGCACCTCGCCATACACATAGACCTGCGGCGCACGCTGCACGTAAAGGGTGTCGCCGGCCTGCACCGGCAGGTCCTTTTCGGGGGTCCAGGCGACAAACAGCTCGGCCACGTCGATCTCGGCGCGCACCCGACGGCCATTGCGCAGACCGGTGAGGATCACCCGGTCGGCCCCCTGGGGCGCGGTGCCGCCGGCCAGCGCCAGCGCATCGGTCACCTTCATCGCGGTGCTTTCCAGCGGATAGCGGCCCGGCCGGCTGACTTGGCCCAGCACCGCCACCTGAGCTCCGCGCACCTGCTGAAGCACCACCGTGACCTGCGGCTGCAGCACGAACCCGCCCTTCTTCAGGCCATCGGCAATGGCCTTTTCGGCCGCCGCCACACTGAGTCCGCCCACCTGCACGCTGCCGACCAGCGGATAACTGATCGCGCCGGTTTCCGAGACGCGGGTTTCGAGGTTCAGATCGGGGTTCTGGAACACCGTGATCTTCACGCCGTCGCCGGGGCCGAGGCGGTATTCCTGGGCCGCCGACGCCTGCGCCAGCACCGCGGCCGGCGCCAGCGTCGCCACAAGCACGCAGCCCGCCAGCAGGCGGCCCAGCCAGGCGCGTTTGTCCATCCCGATTTTCGTCAAAACATCCACTGCAGACTCCCCGCCACTGTCCAATAGTTGAAACTCAATTCCGCCTGATTCGAGTCGCGGTTCTCCCGCGTCAGCGAGGCGATTCCGCGCGTCTGCGGGCCGATCTGCCACATGCCGGTGACCCCGGCCAGCACACCCCGATCCCTGCGCCGCGTGCCGCTTGCCACGCCGAAACCGGGGTCGCCCCGGTATTCGGCGTCGCGCCATTCGAAGCGGCTCTCGACGCGCAGCTTCGGCGAGTATTCCCACAGCGCGCCCAGCCGCAGCCCCTTGGTGGCCACGTAGCTCGACACGAAATCCTGGGCCGGCTCCACCTCGTAGCGCAGCGCGCCGCTCACCTGGGTGCGCGGCGTCACGCGCCATTCCAGCCCGGCCATGCCGTTGCGTCCGGAGTAATCGTTCTGCGGGAAGCGCCCGTAGGTACGCTTCACCGTTCCGACCCGCAGCAGCGCCCGCGTGCCGCTTTTGAGCGGCAGCGACGCGTCGGCAAACAATTCCTCCTGATCGAAGCTCGATTCGGACTGCCCTCCGGAGGTCGTCGGCACATTGGGGTAGTTCCCCCTCACCGTCCGGCGGGTCAGCGCCACCACCGAGCCCGACGGCGGCGCATAGCGCAGCACCGTATCGACCCCCGTGAAATCGATTTCGTTGGTCGGCCGCGAGCCGTCCGGATAACGCCGGCTGCCCTGCCCCGCCTGCACCCCGATCTGCCAATCCGGCACCACCTGATAAAACGCGCTGCCGGTGTATTGGCGGGTCACGCCGAGACTGCGCTGCTGCTGGCGGTAGTAGGCGAAGTCGTCCAGCGCTTCGCGGTGCTCGGCACTGAGCTCACCTTTCCAGTCCGGCCCGGCGGTCCAGCGCCAGCGGCCGACCGCGGTGCTGGCGTTGTTGTTCAGAAAATCGAAGGCGCCGTAGCGCACGAGGTTCAAGTCATAGTCCAGCACCCATTGCTGCCCCGCGTAGGACTTGTCCAGCCCCAGCCCGAGACGCGTCGCGCTGTACCAGTCGCCCATCCGGGATAGGCCCGCCGCCCTCGCCGCCGCCGGCCCCGACAGGCGGAACAGATTGCTGTCATAGGCCAGGGTCTCGCCGATGCTGATCCGCGATGCGATGCTCCGAGCCAGCGGCAGATCGAGCGGCTCGCTGCCCCGCGGTTCGGCAGCCACCCGCGCCGACTCGGCACTCAGACTGCGGGCCATCTCCAAAGCCGGCGGATCGAGTTCGTCGCTCTCGAAAAGCAGCACTGCGCTGCGTTGCTCGCCGAGCAGGGTCGAAACGCGCAGAGACGCCGCATCGTTCGCCAGAGCCGGCATTCCGGTTCCGACAAGCAGCAAGACACCTCCGACACGAACAACAAATTCACACAAATCCGCACCCCGACTCTTCAAGTTTCGGCATCTTGAGGGAGGCGCGCTCGAAATAAAGCGAATTCTTACGCATTTTGCAAAACTCAGCGGTCCGTGGACACTTTTTTGCAAAAAAAATCACATTACTGATAAATTTGACATTAACACCTCTGCACATGCAGTAAATTCGACAGCATTCTGAATCTGCCCAACTTTCCCTATCGCAATGCAGGCCGCCATCGAACGTCAGGACCCGGGGATCAAGCCCCATTTGTCCCTGATTTCATTTTTCGAGGCTCTCGTCGATCCGATCGCCTTCGCCGGCAGTCTGCTGGCCGTGGAGCGGGCTTTCGGCGTGGCCACGGAACCGGCTTACCTGGCCCTGGCCATCGCCGCGTTCATGCTCGCCCAGCCGATGCCCATGCACATCGACAGCGGGCTCAAGGCGCTCTACCGGGGAAGTTGGCTCAAGGGGACGATGGTGTTTTCGGCGCTGACGCTGATCGGCATGCTTACGGGCTATAGCCGCGCCTACGCCCCCGAAGTGTTGCTGGCGTGGTTTCTGGTGGGTCCGCCGAGCGCAGCCCTGATGCGTCACGCGGCCCATGCGCTGACCCCGCTGGTGATGGCGGGTGCAGGTTACCGCCAGCGGGCGGTGATCGTCGGAGCCAGCCATGCAGGGCTCGCCGTGGCCGACCGGCTGCAACGCTCCCGGCGGGCCGGCAAGCACCTGCTCGGCTTTTTCGACGATCGCCACGCCGGCCGCCACGCCCGCGCCGATGTCCCACATCTGGGCCCGATCCGCAAACTCGCCGACTTCGTGCGCCAGCAGAACGTTGACGTGATCTACATCGCGCTACCCATGAGCAGCCAGCCGCGCATCCTGCAGTTGCTGGACGAATTGCGCGACACCACCGTGTCGATCTATTTTGTGCCGGATTTCTTCATGACCGACCTGATCCAGGCACGCCTGGACGATCTGGGCGGGCTCCCTGTCGTCGCCGTGTGCGAATCGCCTTTCACCGGCATCAACGGTCTCTTCAAGCAGGTGTCGGACTTCCTGATGGCGGCGCTGATCCTCGTGCTGATCTCGCCACTCATGATCGCCATCGCCATCGCCATCAAGCTCACCTCGCCCGGCCCGGTGCTGTTCAGGCAACACCGCTACGGGCTCGATGGAGAGCGGATCGTGGTCTATAAATTTCGCTCGATGAGCGTCTGCGAAAACGGCGACACCGTCATCCAGGCCCGCGCCAACGACAACCGCGTCACGCCGCTGGGCGCCTTCCTGCGCCGCACCTCGCTGGACGAACTGCCCCAGTTCATCAATGTGCTGCAGGGCCGCATGAGCGTGGTCGGCCCCCGCCCCCACGCGGTGGCCCACAATGAAACCTACCGCAAGCTCATCAAGGGCTACATGATCCGTCACAAGGTCCGCCCCGGCATCACCGGCTGGGCGCAGGTGAACGGTTGCCGCGGCGAAACCGAGACCCTCGACAAAATGAAGCGCCGCATCGACTTCGACCTCGAATACCTGCGCCGCTGGTCATTCCTTCTGGATCTGCGGATCATCCTGCGCACCATCGGTCTGATGCGCAGGGATCCGAACGCCTACTGAA
>CALMXT010000250.1 GCA_937871125.1 uncultured Zoogloea sp.
CACCTGTCCGTTGGCTTGGTGCGCGAATGGAAGCTCGGTGCCTTGGCGACGGCCGCACTCGATGCCGATGTCCGCAGCCGCGGAGTGGAGCGGGCCGTGGTGCTGGGGCACAAGCTGGCGCGGGCGGCCGAAGAGGGGTGGGATTCGCCGTCGGCCCGTCTGGTATTGCGCGAAACCGCCGACTATCTTGATCTGCCGGTGAACGTGATTTACGCCGAGGTGCTGGCCAACGCGGGGGAGGCGGCCCGGATTGCGGCGTCTTTCGGTGCGGTCGAAGCCGGGCGGATGATTCCCCAGGGCGAGTTGCCGCCTGAGCCGGAGATGTCTCAGCAAGCGTTTGTGCCGTCCACTCCCGACGCCTCGTTGCAATTGCGCATCCTGCAGGACCTTGCGGCGATGACCCTCGAACGCACGCCCGTAGCCGACGTCCTGCAACTGGTTGCCGAAGGGGTCTTCCGCGGAGTCGGATGTCAGCGCGTGGTGGTGGCCTTGCTGACGCCGGACCGCCTTCAGCTGCGCGGCAAGACGGCTCTCGGCACCGGTGCCGAAGCCCTCGGTGCGCGTTTTGTCTTTGCAATGGATGGCGATCCCGATGACGTGGTGGATGCGGCCATCGACAGCGGGGTGGGGTGCTGGATCAACGCCGTCCGGGTCGAGCAGCCGGGAACCGAACGTCTGCAGCAGATCACCGCCTGTGACGAAGCTTTTCTCGTGCCCTTCGGGACGGCGAGAACGCGCATTGGCGTGTTGTACGCCGATCGCAACGGCAAGGCGCTCGATGAGGAGAGTTGGCGGGCCGTCCAGCATTTTGCGCTACAGGCCAGTTTGGCGGTTGCCTTGAGCGCGGCGGATTCAGGGATGGGTTGATGCCAGTGACGACGTGGGTGTGCCGGTCGTGCCTCCCGGATTATCATGGTGGCCTTTTTTCGTGCTGTACCTGATCCTGGAGCCGTACCATGCCCGTTCTGCTTTCCCCTCCCGAAGCCGCCGCCCTGTTGCCCGTTCCCGGTGTTCGTCTTGGCGTCGCCGAAGCGGCTATCCGCAAGCTCAATCGCAAGGATCTCACCCTGATCGAACTGGCGCCGGGCGCACGTGTGGCAGGCGTCTTTACCCAGAACCGGTTTTGCGCGGCACCTGTGCAGGTTTGCAAGGCCAACCTGCCTGCCGGCGACATCCGGGCACTGGTCATCAATACCGGTGTGGCCAACGCCGGTACCGGCGAGCCGGGGCTGATCGCGGCCCGCGCCACCTGCGAAGCCGTTGCCGGACAGCTGGGCATTGCGGCTCTGCAGGTGCTGCCTTTTTCGACCGGAGTGATTCTCGAGCCGCTGCCCGTGGAGCGTCTGGTGGCCGGGCTGCCGGCAGCGAAGGCCGCACTCAAGGCCGACGGCTGGTTCGATGCGGCCCACGGCATCATGACCACCGATACGGTGCCGAAGGCGACCTCCCGCCAGGTGCTGATCGGCGGTAAGACCGTCACCCTCACCGGTATTTCCAAGGGCGCCGGCATGATCAAGCCCAACATGGCAACCATGCTCGGGTTTCTCGCTACCGATGCCGACGTGGCGCAACCCGTTCTCGATGCGCTGCTGAAGGAAGTGGCCGACCTCTCGTTCAATAGCATTACCGTCGACGGCGACACCTCCACCAACGACAGCTACATTCTGATTGCGACCGGTCAGGCCGGTAACGCGACCATCGCCGACACCGCCTCGGCGGATTACGCCGCCTTCCGGGCGGCGGTGCTGGACGTGTCGATCTGGCTTGCCCAGGCGATCGTGCGCGACGGCGAAGGCGCGACCAAATTCATGACGCTACAACTCGAAGGTGGCAAGGATCGGGACGAATGCCGCAAGGTCGGCTATGCGATCGGCCACTCTCCGCTCGTCAAGACGGCCTTTTTCGCTTCCGATCCCAATCTCGGACGCATACTCGCCGCGATTGGCTATGCTGGAATTTCCGATCTCGATGTGGGCGGTGTCCGGGTCTGGCTGGGCAGCGAAGGCGAGGAAGTTCTGGTCGCCGAGCAGGGTGGGCGCGCTGCCGCCTACCGCGAGGAGGACGGGGCACGAATCATGAAAGCCGCAGAGATCACCGTCCGCGTCGATCTTGGTCGCGGAAGAACGGCTGCAACCATGTGGACCTGCGATTTTTCCTATGACTATGTCAAGATCAATGCGGACTACCGTTCCTGATCCTGTGTTCTGGTGTGCCAAACTGGGGACGAGGTCGGGAAGGGTTTGAGGAGAAGTCAGGATGAAATCGAGTTTGCTGGATTACCTGCTGTGTACCGTCGTCGTGACCTTCATTCTTGGTGCGTCGGTGGGACTTGTTTACATGCAGTATTCTTTCTCGAAGGCGCTGCTGCAGGATTTTCATGTCATCTTCGATTCGCTCTTGCTGCTGCTCGCATTCGGCCTGATTACCGGCGTGGTGGTTCGGTGCATAGTCCGGATCTGGCCCATCGCGCCGGGCGAGTACGATTCGGACTCCCCGGTTTTTGTGCGCTGGAAGCTGGTGTCCGTTCTATATCGTCTGGGCCAGGGTGCGCTGCTGCCCTTTACGTCCGTAGTGACCAAGCCTCTGGTCGAAACCCTGTTCGGGGCGAAGCTCGGGGCTGATGTCGCCCTCGGTGGCGCCATCGACGACCCGTATCAGGTCACGGTCGGCAAGGAGGCGATCCTGGGCTTCAACTCCCTCGTCTCGGGGAACATGCTTTATGGCGGCAAGCTGGTTTGCGGCAAGGTGAAGATCGGTGCTGGCGCACTGATCGGCGTGAATTGCGTGGTTCTTCCCGGTGTCGAAATCGGCGAAAAAGCGGTGCTCATGGGGGGCGCCCATGTGATGCCAAACACCAAAATTCCGGCCGGTGAGACTTGGCGAGGCAATCCGGCTCGCAAGTGGCAGTAAATGAAGAAGGCGGGACGAGCATTGCCGTCCTGAAAATATACGGTATCACTTTCGAGTAACCCGCAAGCCATGGTTCCCATCTTCCTGACCATTCTGCGTGACCTGAACATCGCCTTCAGGAACGTGGTCCGTCACCGTCGGAGGGCGGCTTTTGCCCTCCTCATCATCAGCGGGGGGGTGATCTCGTTCGACTTGGCCGGCGGTTTCATCAACTGGATGCTCGAGAACATGCGGGAGAGCATGATCCACTCGCAGTTGGGGCATATTCAGGTCGTTCGCCCCAATTATTTCAAGACCGGCGTGGGCGATCCCTATCGTTACCTTTTGCCCGAAAAAAGCGATACGGAGCGTGAAATAAGGGCGATGCCCGGAGTGGAGGCGGTTGCGCCACGATTATCCATTTCCGGGCTGGCGAGTTTCAACGACGCGACCATCACCTTTATCGGCGAAGGGGTTGATCCCAAGAACGAAGAGCTGGTCAGCAGAGACATCTCTATCGTCGCCGGACAGGCGCTCTCGGACGACGAGCCGGGCGGAGTCATTCTCGGTCGCGGGCTTGCTGCCAACCTGGGGGTCAAAGTCGGAGACACGATGGTGTTGACCACGACGACCGCAAAAGGAGGGTTCGGAGCCTCCGATGTCCGAGTGCGGGGGCTGTTCTCGACCTTCAGTAAGGAGTACGACGACAGCGCCCTGCGGGCCCCGATCAAGCTTGTAAGGCGGCTTCTCAAGGTCGAAGGGTCGACGGTGTGGATCGTTCTTCTCAAAGATACGGCACAAACTTATCCCGTCATGCAGGATCTGCGCCGTAAGGCCGATCCTAAGGCGTTTGAGTTTGTGCCCTGGGAGGAACTGGCGGACTTTTACCTGAAAACCCGCGCGCTTTTTCTCAAGCAAGTGCTGGTTGTGGAGATTCTCGTCGCTCTGGTGATCGTGGTCAGTATTGGCAATACCCTGCACATGGCTGTCACCGAGCGTACCGGCGAGATCGGTACGGCGATGGCGCTGGGCGCGCGAAGGTCGGCAGTTTTCCGGATGTTTTTGTTTGAGGGACTGGTTCTGGGGGTGCTTGGCGGCTGCATCGGTGCTTCGTTGGGCTGGGGGCTGTCATTTTTCCTGTCCTGGGTCGGCATCCCGATGCCACCTCCGCCGGGAATGGAGGAGGGATTCGACGCCGAAATTCTGGTCGACGCTGCCATGAGCCTCAATGCGTTCTTGCTGGCGGTGGTCACTGCAGTGCTTGCCAGTGTCATCCCGGCGATGAAGGCTTCGCGCATGAATATCGTGGATGCGCTGCGTCATCAACGGTGATCGGCAAGGCCACGGTGGAAGGCGTCGGCTGGGCAAAGGCAGAGAGCGGCGCGGAATGCTATTTGTCCGGATGAACGGTCTGAAAACCCGGAGTGGATATTAAAGGGCGGGCAATGTCGAAAACCGTAGGTCAGTCAAGCTCTTGGGATGTGGTGATTGTCGGGGCCGGCATGGCGGGGGCGACCTTGGGCTATGCATTGGCCAAAGCCGGCAAGAAAGTCCTCTTTTGCGAGAAGGGGCGCGATCCGGCAGGCGATGCACGCAGCAAGCTTGGCAATTACGCGGAAACCTTCAAGCCGCGTTCGGGTGTGCTGACGCCTGCTGACCGGGAAGAACTGGAGTCGGCCGGGCGTTACTGGAGTGAACTTCGGGACTTCTCCGGCAAGCGAGAGCGCAAGTTCGTGCCCTTCATCGGCGCCGGTTCGGGTGGGTCGAGCGCACTCTATGGTGCAGCGCTGGAGCGCTTTTTTCCAGCCGACTTCACGCCGGCCCGCAATTTTCAATCCGGTCACCAGTCCGAGTTGCCCGATGCCTGGCCCATCGGATTCGACGAATTGCTGCCCTATTACCGACAAGTCGAGGCTCTTTACAGGGTCAGGGGCGGTCCCGATGCTCTGAAGGGTGAAGCGGGGCCTGTCTACGATCTGGCTGGTGCAGACCTGCAGCCGGACAGCCGGGAGCTATGGGATTTCTTTCTGGGTAAGGGCTTGCACCCCTACCGGCTGCCGATTGCATGTGAGCAGATACCCGGCTGCAATGGTTGCCAGGGCTATCTGTGCGCAAAGGGTTGCAAGAATGACAGCGCCCGCGTTTGCCTGTCGGTGGCGGTCGCGGAGTATGGTGCCGAACTCTGGAGCGCCTGCGAGTTGGTGAGCCTCGATGCAGGGAAGCACCGGATCCGGCGCGCGCGATGCATCCGTAATGGTGTTCCTGTCGAGGTCGAGGCTGACAATTTTGTCCTCGCAGCGGGTGCGCTCGAGACCCCGGCTTTGTTGTTGAGGTCTGCCAATGAGTTTTGGCCGAGCGGCGTTGCTAACGGCTCGGGGCTGGTCGGCAAAAATCTGATGCGTCATTACGTCGATATTTATGCAGTATTTGCCAAGGCATCCAGGCGGGGCGGTGGCCTCAAGCAGCTTGCTTTCAACGATTTCTACCTCTCAAAGGGCAGAAAGCTCGGCACCGTGCAGTCTTTTGGCTTCTTGCCGCCTGGAGACATGCTGGTCGACAGCCTCCAGGACGATATCCGCAATGGGCCTCTCCCGATCGCCGGCAGTGCGCTGGCGCTGGTGCGACCGCTGATGTCCGGATTCCTCGAGCAGCTTTTCGGTCGGGCAACGATGATGGCTTCCATCATGGAAGACCTGCCTTACCGATCGAATCGCGTATTTCTTGGTTCGGCCGGCGAGATCTGTATCGATTATCAGATCCAGCCCTTCGATCAGGAGCGAATCAAGGTGTTTCGGCGCGAGTTGGCTGAGGTTTTTCGCCCTTACCGGACGTTGCTAGTGAAACAGGCCGAAAACAATCAGCGGATTGCCCACGTTTGCGGGACGTGTCGGTTTGGCGATGATCCTGACGCAAGCGTGCTCGATCGGAACAACCGGGCTCACGGCATAGACAACTTGTATGTTGTGGATGCATCGTTCTTTCCGTCCAGCGGGGGGACCAACCCGGCTCTTACCATTGCGGCGAATGCGCTGCGGGTGGCGGAAAGGATTTTGGCGTGAAGGTGAAGATTGGGGGCGGAGTGGCATGAAGCTAAGAGACATGGCGGGTTCGTGGGCGCTGGTGAGTGGGGCGTCATCAGGAATCGGTCGAGAGTTTTGTGTTCAGCTTGCCGCGGCAGGAGCCGATCTGGTTCTGGTGGCGCGGCGGCAGGAGTTGCTCGATGAACTGGCTGCCGAACTCGGGCGTCGTCATGGGGTCCGCTGTGCCGTGGTTGCTATCGACCTGACCGAGCCGAACGCGCCTGCCAGATTGAAAGCCAGATTGGACGAGCTGAAGATCCATCCCCGGCTGCTGGTCAATAATGCGGGCTCCGGTCACTGGGGGGCATTCAGCGGTGCGACGCCGGCGGCTTACGAGAAGATGATGACGCTAAATGTCGTAGTACCGACATTGCTGAGCCGTGTTTTTCATGATGATCTGGTTGCGAACAGTCCGTCTGGCGTGATCAATGTCAGTTCGCC
>CALMXT010000251.1 GCA_937871125.1 uncultured Zoogloea sp.
CGAATCCCTCGAAGGCAAGCGCGGCACCCCGCGCATCCGCCCGCCCTTCCCGGTCGTCAAGGGCTACCTGGGCCGTCCGACCGCCGTCAATAACGTTGAAACCCTGGCCAAGACCTGCCTCATCGCCCTCGACGGCGGCGCCGCCTTTGCCGCCACCGGCACCGCCCAGTCGGCCGGCACCAAGCTCATCTCCATCTCCGGCGACTGCGCCACGCCGGGCATCTACGAATACCCCTTCGGCGCCCAGATCAGCCGCATTCTCGACGACTGCGGCGCCAGCGACACCCAGGCCATCCAGGTCGGCGGCGCCTCCGGAATCTGCCTGGCGAGCTACGAATTCCAGCGCCGCATCGCCTACGAAGACGTGCCCACCGCCGGTGCCTTCATGATTTTCGACGGCACCCGCGACCTCTTCGAAGTAGCCCGCGCCTTCGTCCATTTCTTCGCCCACGAAAGCTGCGGCTTCTGCACGCCCTGCAGGGTCGGCACCGCGCTGCTCAAGGGCTTCATGGACAAGCTGGCCGACGGGCACGGCGCCAAGGCCGACCTCAACGACATCGACTGGCTCGACCGCCTGCTCAAGAACGCCAGCCACTGCGGCCTCGGCAGCGCCTCGCCGAATCCGGTCATCGACACCCTGCAGAAGTTCCGCCCGGCCTATGAGCGGCGCCTGGTTTCGCTGGATTTCGAGCCGGCCTTCGACCTCGACGCCGCCCTCGCCGAAGCCCGCCAGCTCACCGCACGGGACGACCCCGGTGCCCACCTCAAGACCCATGAGGAGGAAGAAAAGTGACCAAGCAGTTTCTCCTCGACGGCCAGCCCGTGCCCTTCGAAGACGGCCAGACCATCCTCGAAGCCTCCCGCGCCGCCGGTCATTACATTCCCAGCCTGTGCTGGCACAAGGATTTTCCGCCCCACGGCAGTTGCAAGCTGTGCGTCGTCAAGGCCGCCGGCCGTCACGTATCGGCCTGCGCCACACCCGCCAAGGAAGGCTGGGAAGTGGAGAGCAACACCCCCGAAATGAACGGCGAGCGCCGCGGCATCCTGCAGATGCTCTTCGTCGAGGGCAACCACTTCTGCCCGTCGTGCGAAAAGAGCGGCAACTGCGAACTTCAAGCGCTCGGCTACGAGTACGAGATGCTCACTTCGCGCTTCCGCCACTTCTACCCCGACCGCCCGGTGGACGCCTCGCACCCCGACGTGCTGCTCGACTTCAACCGCTGCATCTTCTGCGAACTGTGCGTGCGCGCCTCCCGCGATGTGGACGGCAAGGCCGTGTTCGCGCTGACCGGCCGCGGCATCAACAAACACCTCGTGGTCAATGCCGAATCGGGCCGGCTCGGCGACACCGACTTCTCAAAAACCGACATGGCCGCCAACATCTGCCCGGTCGGTGTGATCCTGCACAAGAAAGTCGGTTTCGCGGTGCCCATCGGCGAGCGCACCTTCGACACCGCCACGATCAGCGACAAGACGCTGAAGGAGGGTTCGTCATGAGCCCCGCCCCTGCCCGCAAGCTGCGCGTCGCCACGGCGTCCCTGGCCGGCTGCTTCGGCTGCCACATGTCCTTTCTCGACATCGACGAGCATCTCTTCGAACTGGTCGACCTGATCGAATTCGACCGCTCGCCCCTCACCGACATCAAAGACGTCGGCCCCTGCGACATCGGTCTGATCGAAGGCGGCGTCTGCAATGCCGAAAACGTCCACGTGCTGCGCGAATTCCGCCGCAACTGCAAAACCCTGATCGCCCTGGGCGCCTGCGCCGTAAATGGCGGCCTGCCCGCACAACGCAACCACCTGCCGCTCTCCGAATGCCTGCGCGAGGTCTATCAGTTCCGTCCGGGCGTCGAAAACGGCCAGATTCCCAACGACCCGGAACTGCCCTTGCCCCTCGACAAGGTGCGGCCGATCCACGAAGTGGTGCGTATCGATTACTTCATTCCCGGCTGCCCGCCCTCCGGCCCGGCGATCTGGAAGTTCCTAACCGACCTGATCGCCGGCCGCACACCGCGGCTGACCGACGGCCTGCTGCATTACGATTAAGGGGCAGTGAGGAGCCAAAAGGAGACGGAGGCCTGCTGAGAAACGTGATGCGCCGGTAATCGTCGGCGCACAAGGCTAAAGCAGGTCTCCTCACTCCTCCCACCTGACGCCTCCCCGCCCAAAGGAGCACCCATGAGCTTCGAACTCGAAACCGCCACCAACCGCGAGAATTTGCGTCGCATCGCCATCGATCCGGTCTCCCGCGTCGAAGGTCATGGCAAGGTCACGCTGCTGCTCGACGAAGCCGGCCATGTGAAAGAAGCGCGACTGCACATCGTCGAATTCCGCGGCTTCGAAAAATTCATCCAGGGCCGCCCCTACTGGGAAGTGCCGGTGATGGTCCAGCGCCTGTGCGGCATCTGCCCGGTGAGCCATCATCTGGCCGCCGCCAAGGCGCTCGATCCGGTGGTCGGCGCGCTGCGGATCACCCCCACCGCCGAGAAGATCCGCCGGCTGATGCACTACGGCCAGATCCTCCAGTCCCACGCGCTGCACTTCTTCCATCTATCGTCGCCCGACCTGCTGTTCGGCTTCGAATCGCCGGTGCAGCAGCGCAACATCGTCGGCGTCGCCGGCGCCTATCCGGAAGTGGCCCGGCAGGGCGTGCTGCTGCGCAAGTTCGGCCAGGAGGTCATCCGCATCACCGCCGGCAAGCGCGTGCACGGCACCGGCGCGGTTCCCGGCGGCGTGAACAAATCGCTCACCCCGGCCGAGCGCGACGAACTGCTTAAAGACGCCGACCAGATGATCCAGTGGAGCCGCGACGCCGTGCATCTGGCCCGCCGTCTCCACGAAACCAACGGCTCGCTCTACGACGAGTTCGGCCTGTTCCGCAGCCATATTTTCAGTCTCGTGCGCGCCGACGGCGCCCTCGACCTCTATGACGGCCACCTGCGCCTGCGCGACGCCCGCGGTCAGATCGTCAGCGACAATCTTGCCTGCGCCGACTACGACGCCCACATCCGCGAAGAGGTCAAGTCCTGGAGCTACATGAAGTTCCCGTATATCACCGAACTCGGACCGGCCAAGGGCTGGTACAAGGTCGGGCCGCTGGCGCGGGTGCAGAACTGCGACTTCATCCCCAGCGAACTTGCCGAGATCGAGCGTCAGGCCTTCATCGCCCACGGCGAAGGCGAGCCCATCCACGCGCCGCTGGCCTACCACTGGGCGCGCATGATCGAAATGCTTCACGCCGCCGAAGTCATCCGCAGCCTGCTCGACGACCCGGACATCCTCTCGGACAAACGCATGACCGAAGGGCCGCACGGGCGCGAAGGCGTCGGCATCATCGAGGCACCGCGCGGCACGCTGATCCACCACTATCGCGTCGATGACGACGACCTGATCAGCTACTGCAACCTGATCGTCTCCACCACCCACAACAACCAGGCCATGAATGAAGCCGTGCGTCAGGTCGCCCGCCGCTATCTGGACGGACGCCAGCTCACGGAGGGCCTGCTCAATCACATCGAAGTCGCCATCCGCGCCTTCGACCCCTGCCTGTCCTGCGCCACCCACGCCCTCGGCAAGATGCCCCTGACGGTCGAGCTGATCGGCGCCGACGGCAGGCTGATGGACAGCGCATCAAGCGGAGGCTGATGCGCCATGGCGCTGGTGGTCTTTGCGGTGGGCAACCCCTCGCGGGGCGACGACGCCCTCGGGCCGCTGCTGATGGCCGGACTCGAAAGCCAGGATTGGCCGGACGTCCGGCTGGTGAGCGATTTTCAACTGCAGATCGAGCACGCCCTCGACCTGGACGGTTGCGACCTCGCGCTTTTCATCGATGCCGGTACCGGCACGCCGGCGCCGTTCACTTTCAGCGAAACCGCTCCCGCCCGTGGTCGGCCGGTCAGCTCCCATTCGTTGCCGCCCGAAGCCGTGCTTCAAGTATTTGCCGATATCCGCGGCATGCCGCCACCGCCCGCCTTCGTGCTGTGCGTGCGGGGCGAGGATTTCGGTCTCGGGAAAGAGTTGAGCGAGGCCGCCTGCCGGCATCTCGAAGCCGCGCAGGCGCATCTCGGAACCTGCCTCGCCCACCCCGACGCCACCTCCTGGCGCGGGCTGGCAAGGGACGCGACTACGGCTTGATCAGCGAACGCCGGCTGCCGTATTCGTTGAGAAAAAGGGTCAATGCGTGGCAGGCACCGTCGGCCAGATCGACTTCCCCACGCAGCTGCACCGCCAGAACCAAACGCTCCCGTCCATCCGCGATCAGTTCGCCACGCACCAGCAAGAGACGGTCGCAGGGTAATTCGTGCCAAGTGGAAGACTCCACGTCGATGTCGATACTCACGACCGCATTCTTGGCGCTCAACCAGTCGCGAACCTGATGCGCGAACCCGGCGCAACACAATACCCGCTCCGACTCGCCACACCGGGCAAAGCCACGCGCCCACACCAGTTCTTCCCTGATGCTCTCGCCGTTCGGCGCCACAAAGCCGATGGCAATCCGCTCCGCATCGAGGGCGCGCAGCAGTTGCCGCAGCGCACGCAGGCTGGCGAACCGGACATCGTCCAGATGACGGATCAGGGAAGCGCCGGTCAGTGCCGCCTCGGAAACGGGATTGGCCATGTAAGCGTCCCCGTCGGACGGCAAACCAAACATCCGGCTTATGTGCGGCGACCGCAAGACCTGTTCTGTGCATGACATCGTTGAGCCCCGTTTCATCGCAATCGGCCGGACAATCCTGCAACTGCCGAGCCATCCAAAATCACGCATGACATAAAATGAATCGCAAAACGGCAAAATCACGAAAACAATCGAAATTTAAAAAAATTTCACATTACTCGAAGCCGAGCACGTTCTCGCTTTATCTCCGTCTTTTAACGATTTAACGAAATTTTATGAATTAAACGGGCTTTCAGACGTGCGTTATTGCGCGGGCGCCCACCGCGCGAGCGCCAAGAAAGTCACAGAGAAGTTCATTTCGAGGCTTTTGCGCCAGCGCATCGACCGCGCTTACCTCGAATGGACGCGCCGTTTGACAAAACAAGGGCGAAAAAAAACCGGCCGGCGCAATGCGCGGGCCGGCTCTATCGAGCAGGACTCAGGCGGCTCGCCCGCGGCGCTGCATGGCCATGATCTTGGCCTGCACGTAGCCTTTCAGTTCGCGGAACGGAACCGGTTTGCAGTAGAAGATGACATCGGGCGGCAAACCGCCGTTTTCAAGGATTTCCTCCTCGGTCAGGCCACTGACCACGACGATGTCCAGTTCTTGCAACTGGGGGTCGGCACGCAGACGGCGGATCATCTCGAAACCGTCGATGCCCGGCATCCGCAAGTCGGTGATCAGCAGATCGGGCGGTACCCGGCCGATCTCCAGCAAACCGTCGATGCCGCTCGAGACGAGGCGGATGCTGAGCGGCAGTCCCCAGGACGCCAGGGTGTGCTCGTAGAGCTTCTGGAGGATACGGTCATCCTCGGCGACCAGCACCTGCAGACTGTTGGCCGGTTGTCGCTGATGATTCTGCCCGCCTCCGGCCATCGACCGGGCGCGGAATTCCTCGATGGAACTGACGCGGATTCGCCGGTGCCCGCCCGCAGTCTTCCAGCCCTCCAATTGGCCATTTTCGACCATCTGCTGGACGGTGCCCAAAGACAAGCCCAGACGCTGGGCGGCTTCGGACGTACTGCAATATTCCTTTTCAGGGGTTTCGGGCGTAACGGCCATGGGTCAATCGGACAGGAAATGCAAAGGTAACGATGATGGTATCAGTTTAGCCGTGAATGACGCGAAGCCAAGTCATTGCACCCGCATAGGCCGAATTCTGTCAGAACGAATATCTTTACCAATTTTGACAAAAAACAACCCCTCACCGACCACAAGAATATGAAAGCATTGGATTTTTTTCAACCGCGCCACTCAAAATGAGGGCCGCCCAAGAGGCGCTGGAACAGACAGGCATGCGCTCTGCGACCAGCCCGACATATTCCAGCCTCACGGCCTCAACTTGAGGGAGCCATTGTCTCACAATGCCTGCACGGGGCTCGCGCCTCTTGTGCCCGCTCGATTTTGACGATTCCAACAAACGCAAGACCGGCATGGCTTCCGGCCATTTTCAGCCGCGCTCCACCGCATGCCGCGGCGGCCGTTTCCGACGAGGCGAAGCGGCGCACGGCAACTCATGAGTGAGATCGAGCCGCGCATGGGCGGTCTGAAGAGGTAATCCTGAATGCCGCCCCACGATGGACAGGAGCGAAGCAATGCCGGCAAGGTGCGGATCGGGGAGAGACTGGCGCAATCGAAACAGGCTCCCGTCGCGACTCGGATAGCCGGCGGGCGCGGGATCGTGGGTGGCTCGATCGGATTCGGGCCGACCCACGGCTTTTTCGGAACGCTCCAAAACAATAGCGGCGGGCGAATCGGGTTTTCTGCCGCGTTGGCCGCTCCCGCGACGATGGCCGTCCGTCGCGGGAGCGGATTGAAAAACGACTTCCTTACTTACCGCCGGTCGCCACTTCCTCAAGCTTGCTCAGGGAAACATCGCTTTCCTTCACGCCCTTGGGATTGGCCTTCATGTTGGCGGCCCAGGTGGTGGAGTGATTGCGCTTGACGTCGACAACGTGGCCGACCACCGGCATCACCGCCTTGTAGCCGTCTTCGCCGGTATCCGGGCGGTTCTGGAAGATCAGGTATTTCCAGAACTCACCTTTCTGGTCATACATCTCACCCAGGTAGGGCCGCGGGAAGTTCACTTCCATGTACACCACCTTCTTGCTGTAGGGGTGCTCGGCCGGCGGCGTGCCCTCCACCACATACACTTCGCGGGGCTCCCATTCGATGTGCTTGGCCGGGAAGTAATACGGCGCTTCGGTGAGGCCCACCGACGGGAACTCGGCCGGGGTGTCGCGCTTGCTGTTATCCACGCTGACCAGCGGACTGTGGGCGACGGCCAGCACCCAGCGCTTGCCGACCAGCTTGTTGGCCCGGTATTTGGTCGGGAAGGCGTCCCAGATGTCCCAGTCGTCGTAGAGCTGGTCGGTGCCGCCGATGGGGTCCATCCACGCGCCGCCGGACAGACGCCGGGTGCGCCGCACCGACTTGAGATAGGCCCAGGTGTCGTCGGGCTTGGCCGAGGTCGGGTCGTTGTAGCGGATCGAGAAAGTGCCCAGGCCGCGGATGTCCTGCGGGCTGGTGGCGAACAAATAGGTCTTCTGGGAGATGGTGCCGTCGCCTTCGCTCACCGGACCGCCGTCGAGACGGCCTTCCATGTAGTAGCGGCGCGACTGCCAGCGCTGCACGCGCTCGACGCCGGTACCGCCATTGATGAATACGAAGGAAATGTCGCGCAGATCCATGGTGGCGCCGTAGGTGGCGGCGCGGAGGTTCCAGATCACCTTGTCGCCGGCGGTCGGGTCGTCGAGCTTGATGGTCTCCGGCGGGAAAGGCATCCCCGCTTTCCAGCCGCTCATGGTGCGGGTGGCCGGATCGAACTTGACGTTCTTGGCATACTCCTTGGTGGCATTGACGTACTTCGGGTCCATCTCGATCTTCTTCGAGTGGGCCAGCTTGATGGTCAGGCCGAACTTCTTGATCATCAGTTCGAGCTTGTCGGGAACCATGCTGGCGATGGTCTTGCCTTCGAAGGTCTCGGTCTTGATCTTGTCGAAGTTGTCCTTGGTGATGACGAAGCCGGCCTGCAGTTCGCCGGCCTGGACGTGACCGACGACACAGGCGCCGAGTCCGATGGCCAGCGCCTGCTTGCCGAAACGGCGGCGCGACTGATTCACTTTCTTTTCTGATTCCATCTTTCTGTCTCCTTTTTGAAATTTAGAACTGGCGGGTCAAACGGAAGGTGAGCTGGCTGTTGTTGGCGAAGTAGCCGAACAACTGCACGCCGGGGTTCGGGTCGAACAGGGTTTTGCCGGAGCCGGAGGTCCAGAAGATGTCGGCCTCGGCCTTGGCCCGCCATTTGTCGCCGAGCACCATGTCCACGCTGGGGATCAGGAAACCGCCCCCGTGGTTGAGGTCCACGCCGACGGCAAGGCCCGGATTGATGGTGTCGCCCTTGTAGTTGAGCACCGTGAAGGCGGTCAGGATGGTGCTGTGCTCGGTGAGCGGCGCACCGTAGGCGAACAGGCGGACCAGGTCTTCCGACTCCTTGTGGTCGAGCACCCAGGTATCGAAAATCTGCACCGACGAGAACGACGGCCGGCTGGTGCCGAACAGATTCTCGAAGTGCAGGTTCTTGTCGGCCCGGACCATGGTGGTCACGGTGTCCTTCAGCTTGATGCCGCCCAGCCCCAGGCCCGCCGCCGCGCCCAGGGTGGGCGCGGTGAGGGCGCCGGTGCCCACGTTGTAGGGCTGATCCTTGGTGTAGGCGATCTCGGCGCTGAATACCGTATCGAGCGCCGCCGAATAACCGCTGACGGTGGCGCCGAAGACGTCGATCTTGGGATGGATCAGGTCGAACAGCGGCCCCTCGGGCGTCTTCTTGTAGGGCGCATACACCGAGTTGGCCACCGGATCGGCGGCGAAGGTCTTGACGTAGGCGAGCGAGTAGTTGAGCGAAGCCAGCTCGCCCGACCAGCGGATGCCGCCGGTCCAGTCGTCCTTGTTGCCTTCCGGGTGCTTGCAGTCGTTGGTGGTGACCGCCGACAGGTCGTAGCCCCGGTAGGGCTGGAAGAACCAGCGGCCGCCGCGGATATCGTAGGTGTTGCCGATATCCTTGCAGCGGTCGAGGCCCGGCCGCACGTAGGCGTGGATCTGACCGGCCGCCTCGGGCACGTCGTACTTGACGCTGGCCAGCCACAAGGGCTTGCGCCATTCCTCGTTTTCCCCCTCGAAGAACAGCCGCCAGCTCAGGTCGTAGCCATGCACCATATCCATGGCATGGAAGAAGTCCGACTCGCCCCACACGATCTGCTGCTTGCCGATGCGGAAGGTGGCCCGGTCGCCGGCCTTGAATTCGCCCCAGAACTCGCGCAGGTCGCCGTTGTTGTAGTTGTCGAGAATGCTGCCGTGGTCGCCGCCGGTGGTGCCGTTGGTCTTGCGCAGCGCTTCCAGATCCCGCAGGTAGGGCGTCATGGCTTCGCGGTCGACGCGGGCCACGGCCTTCCACTTGATCGGCCCGGTGGCCGCATCCGCGTCGAGCAGCAGCGAGCCGCGCAGCATCGACAGCTTGCCCTTGTCGTTACCCCGGGTTTCGGGAATGTCCTGCAGATTGAACGCGGCCCAACCCCGCACATACCCCCCAAGATGGAAATAGTTGCCATCGTCGTCGGCCGCGCCGGACGACTCCTGCCCCAGCGCCGGCGCGCACGCCGCCCCCAGGCTCAGAGCCGCCCCGACGGCGAGCGCAAGCCTTCTTTTTGTCTTCATGTGTCACCTCCGCTTATGTTGTTGTGGACAAGACGTGTCCTTTCCTCCGATGCACGGGCACCGGAGGTCGGACGGGTACAACGGGAATCAGATGGCCCGGACGGGCTCGAGATCGACGGCCTGCTCAATGGGGTGGCGCTTCGACCCGACGATGAATTCGGGCCGGAACACATAGACCATCGCCGGCATCAGGAACAGCGCAGAGGCAGCCGAGATGAACAGCCAGATGGCGATCAGCACCCCCATGTCGGCCTGCAGGCGCAGGGACGAGAAGCTCCACAAGACCACGCTCGTCACCAGGGTCAGCGCGGTGATCAGCACCCCCTTGCCGGAAGTGGCGATGGACTTGACGATGGCACGCCCCACGTCCTTGTGATGGTGCAGCTCCTCGCGGATGCCATCGACGATGTAGAAGCTGTAATCGACGCCGAGACCGATGCCCAGCGCCACCACCGGCAGGGTGTTGATGTTCATGCCGATCCCCTTCCAGGCCATGTAGCTGAAGGTCAGGGTGTTGGAGAGCAGCACCGGCACCATGAAGAACATGCCGGCCACCGTCGAGCGGTAGGTGACCATGCAGCACACCACCAGCACCAGCAGCGCAAAGGCGATGGACTCGATCTGCCCGGCCAGGATCACCTCATTGACCGCCGCCAGCACCCCGACCAGCCCGCCGGCAAGGAGGAACTCCGCGTCGTCGAGACGGTTGTTGGCCACGTATTCCTTCACCCGCGCGATGGCGGTGCGGATCGTCTCGCCCTGGTGATCGCGGAAGAACAAGGTCACCGCGCCATTCTTGGCCTGCGGATCGGCAAAGCGGTCCATGTCGCCGGGGTCGGCGCCGGAGACGAACATGTACACCAGCTCGCCGTTCTCGTCGGCATTGCCGCCCAGTTCCTGATAACGGGCATTGCCCTCGCGGACCACCCGCTTGACCGCCGGCAGGATGTCGGCCAGCGAAATGCTGCCTCCCACCTCGGGCTGGGCTTCCATGTACTTCTGGAAGCGCTCCATGCCTTCGAGCACCGCCGGCTCCTTGAGGGCGCCTTCCTTCTTGCCCGCCACCACCACGAACATCCGGTCCGACCCCTGGAACTTCTGGTTGATGGCCGTCGCATCCTTGTTGTAGATGGAATCCGGCCACAGGATCGGCGAACCGGGATTGGCGTCGCCCACCTTGAGATGAAAGGCGTAGATGCTCGACACGGCGAAGAGCACCGCCGCCCCGGCCACCACCGCAAAACGCAGTTTCGAGGTGACGATGGCCGCGCACAGGCCAAGAATCTTCTGCAGCAGCGGATAGACGTTGATCGGATGGGCGTAGCGCTTTTTCACCCCGCACCAGGACAGCAGCACCGGCGTCAGCACCATCGCGCTCAACATGATCGACAAAATCCACACCGTGCCGATGTAGGAAATCTTTTCCAGCATCGGAATCGGCGTCAAGGCCACCACCAGCACGCAGCCCGCATCCGCCACGATGGCCAGCATGCCCGGCTTGAACAGGTTGAGCAGACTGGCCCGCGCGGCCGCCGCGGCCGAGCTGGCGCCGGCGGCCACTTCATCGTCGAAGCGCGACACCAGCTGGACCGAGTTGGAAATGGCCTGGGCGGTGATCAGGAAAGCCACCACGATCACCAGCGGGTCGAGGTGAAAGTGCATCAGCTTGGCCGCGCCCAGCGCCCAGATCGCGCTGACCAGACCGGTGACCAGCGGCAGCACGGTGCCATGCCAGGTGCGGGTGATCAGCAGCAAAAGCACCACCAGTGCCCCCACGGTGACCATGAATATCCGCAGCGTCTCGCCCAGATAGTGATTGACCAGCCCGTACAGGATCGGCTCGCCCACCACCCGCACCAACACCCCATCGCCCCGCGCCGCGTCCGCGATCTCCTCGATCTGTTTGTAGGCCTTTACGTAGTCCACCGCCCCGTCGATGAAATCGGCGGTGATCAGCGTCGCCCGCATGTCGATGGACACATACGGCCCATACACCAGCGGGTTGTTGAGCACCGCTTCGCGCAGCACCGCGATTTCGCCCGCGTCCTTGGGCAGGCCGGGCCACATCAGCGGTTTCGACTCGATGCCTTCGGTGGAGGCCCGCACCTCCTTCATCTTTTTGGAAGCCAGCGAGGCGATCTGATAGGTATCCACCCCTTCGACCTTCTGCAAGGCCTGGGTCACCTGCCGGACCTTCGCCAGCACGGTCGGGTTGAACACATCGCCCTGCTCCACCTCCAGCATGATGCTGACCATGTTGGAGCCGCCGAAGGTCTGCTTGAACTGGTTGTTCACCTCCACGTAGGGATGGTTGCGGGGCAGCAGATCGCTGAAGACCGTCTTCACCTCGATCTGCCCCGCCAGGTAAGCCATCACGCAGGTGAAGCCGAGGATGGCCGACACCACCGGCACCCGATGCTGCAGGATCAGATCGATCAGGCGCGCCAGCGCCTTGAACGTCACATTTTTCATTCCGCTTTCCTTGTCTTGGGTTGGGGCCGGTCAGTCGCGGCCGAGAATCCGCAGTTCGTCCTTGTGCAACACGGCCAGATTGGCGCCGGCCAGCACGAAGTCGTCCTTGACCTTGACGATCTGGGTCCGCCACGAGAGGTCTTTTTCCGAAATCCGGCCGGCCTGCCAGTCATGGGCCGCCGCATCGGACGTCACCCGGACGCCCTTGTCGCCCACCGCCACCCAGGCCGCGCCGTCCCAGATGACGCAGTTGAGGTGCTCCCGGGTCAGGTGCGGCGCCTCCTTCCAGCTCGCGCCGCCGTCGGCGCTGACCAGCACCGTGCCCGCCAGGCCCACCGCCACGCCGTTCTGCGCGTCGCGGAAGTGCACCGACATCAGGCTGCTCTTGACCGGGCTCGGCACCGCAATCCAGTTCGCCCCGCCATCCGTCGTGCGCAGGATCTGGCCGAATTCGCCGACTAGCCAACCCGACTGGCCGATGAAGAAGACGTCGTTCCAGGCCTGATCCTTCTCCGGCAGGACGCGGGTCCAGGTCGCGCCGTAGTCGGCGGTCTTCAGCACCGCCCCCAGCTCGCCCACGGCCCAACCCGCGCCGTCCGGATAGGCGCGCACCTGAAGCAGCTTGTTGGCCACTTCGGAGCGCGGCACCGTCACCTCCTGCCAGGTCTTGCCGGCGTCGTCGGTGATCTCCACCCGCCCCCGGTTGCCCACCGCCACCGCACGACGGGCATCCCAGGCCGCAATCGACTGGAGGTGGGTGATGACCGGGCTGCCTTGCACGCCCCATGTCAGCCCGCCGTCCTCGCTGCGCACGATCTTTCCGTAGGAACCTGCCGCCCACAGGATCGAGCCCTCCGGCGCCGCCACCCCGTAGAAGGCGTCGCGCCGCTCCAACGGCCGCGCCTTGAGGGTGCCGATCTCCGGCTCGGCCTTCACAAAGAATGCGGCGTAAAGCAAGCCGCCGATGATCGCCAGCGGCAGGGACGACGTCCCCACCGCCGCCAGCCCCCGCGCCCCGGCAC
Source organism: uncultured Zoogloea sp. (assembly GCA_937871125.1). Classification (GTDB taxonomy): domain Bacteria; phylum Pseudomonadota; class Gammaproteobacteria; order Burkholderiales; family Rhodocyclaceae; genus Zoogloea. Next base: position 12,862 of record CALMXT010000251.1, read on the forward strand.
CGAGCTTGCCGATGGCCCTAAGCATGTCGGCCTCCTTGCGGTACCGGCCCACAGCCCGCTCCGGCCTCCCCGGACATGCGCCCCACTTCGGCGGATCGACAATTACGCAGAACAGTCTCCATATCTACTCCATGACCTTTATTGGATTTATCGTGAAAATAGGGAAACGGTCGCGACACCGAAATGACCGCCCCTTTTTTTCAATTTCCCTTAATTACCCCGGAACCATCCGCCCGCATTTCCGCCGGCCATTCCATTTGCCGCAGCGCATCGCCCCAATACGTTCCGGACACCTCCGCGATTAGGATTAGCAACTTGAATGCCAGCATAAAAACTAATTTTTTGTTATTAAAAACAAAAGCTTGAATAGGAAGCGCGCACTCCCTCGAATGCGGCGTAGCAGCAATCCGATTGAAAGCGTCCGGGAATGCTTCGGACTATCGAACGGCTATCGAACGGCCGCCGAACGCATTGAAAATGCCGTGGCGATTCATTTCCGGCCAATAGCGCCCGGAATTACCCACAACAAATAAGCCGGACCGTAAACGGAAAAAGGCGCCGACGCGGGCAGAGCAAAAACGATCCGACATAAGGGAATCTGCGGGGCGGGGCCACGCTCCCGGCGGACGCCGGAACGCCCCCACCTCGCGCAGGACGGCAAGCCTCAGCCGGCGAAGCCGGCGTGCTCGACCAGATGATGGGCACCGACGATGGAGACGATGCCCGCCGCGATCAGCACGATCTGTTCGACGGTGGCGCGGAGCTGGGTACGCCGGTGAAGACCGGGAATCAAATCGGCAACGGCCACGTAAATCATGCTGGAGCAGGCCAGGGCCAGCAGCACCGGCACCGCGCCGTGCAGGGACGGCAACGCGAAATGCGCCAGCAGCGCACCGGCGGCCATCGCCAGACTGGACAGCAGATTGAAGGCCAGCGCCTTGCCGCGGCTGCAGCCCGAATGCAGCAGCACCACGAAATCGCCCAGCTCCTGGGGAATTTCGTGGGCGATGATGGCCGCGGCGGTAATCAGCCCAAGGGGCACGCTTTCCATGAAGGCGGTGGCGATCAACAGCCCATCCACAAAGTTGTGGAAGCTGTCGCCGATCATCACCAGCAAACCGCTGCGCCCGCCGGGATCGTGGGCGTGGCCGTGGGCATGCAGATGTTCGTGGGCATGCCCGGCCGGCATTGCGTGGCTATGCCGCCACAGCACCAGCTTTTCCAGCACGAAGAACAGCAACACGCCGCCGAGCACCAGCGCGCCGGTCCGTTCGGCATTGCCGGAGGCTTCCAGCGCGTGGGGAAGGATTTCGAGGAAGGCCGCGCCGAGCAGCGCGCCCACCGCATAGCTGACGAGGCGGGACAGCATCGCGGGACTCAAGGCCACGGTAAAGGCCGCAGCCGCCCCGACGGAAATCAGGCCGCCGACCAGGCTCGTCAGCATGCTCAGCGCAAAAGGCGTCATCGGGTTCTCATTCTCGATGCGATGGCGGATTCACTCGCCCAACAAAACGCAAAAAAAGCGGGGGCCGGGCCGCACCAAGCGCCGGACCGGCCCCCCGCCAAGGCTAGGCCCGCAGGCGGGCCAGGCTTTCCAGGACAAACTCGGGACGCTGGGTCTCGGGGATCTCGACAAAGTAGAACTGCGCCTTGCCGAGGGCCGGCAGCGCCGCGCCGCTCCAGAGGAACTGGCTCACATCCACCCCGGTGGACACCGGCGCCGGCAGCGCGACAAGCGGCGACAGCACCGCATCGAACTCGGCCAGCACCGGCGATTCGGCCACTCCCGTGCCTTGCGGGCGCAGCGCCAGCGACCAGCGATAGTGGCGGGCCACGTTGATCAGCGGACGGTAACGCTCAAGATCCGTCTCGCCCATCGCCGCGTCGTCCGGGTGCTCTTCCAGCAGCACCCCGCCCACCGGGCTGGAGGACACCGAGCGGAGCAGGTCGGCCATGTACATGGCGGCGTCCTCGATCCCGTCCGGGTCCAGTTCGATGTCGCTGCGCCCGGCCAGCACGTTGGCGCGATGCAGCCAGTGCTTGGGCGAGGGCATCGCCAGCACCAGCGGCGTCTGGCCGCGCAGGTTGGCGACGACCGCCTCCACCACTTCGGCCAGCAGCCGGCGCGGCTCGTCCTGCTCCAGCAGCTTGCGCAGCGGAAAGGACAGACGCCGCTTCGAACCCAGCTCGGCGCGCACCTCCGGGTGCCGCACCAGCCACGAATCGAAAAGCTCGCCGACTTCCACCACGGCCACGTCGGGTCGGAGCAGGCCCTGGGCCTGCGAAAAGTACGCCAGGTAGGGGGCGGCGCCCAACCACGGGTCGCCCCCCTCCCCCAGCAGGAGCCGGCGGGTGTAGGCCGAGGACTTCAGCCACACCTTGAGGCCACTCCCGCCCTTGCCGGGCAGGCTGTCGGCGAGGCTCTGGCTCATTGCTTTTCACCTCCCATCGCGCCGAGGGCATGCAGGCGGGCCTGCAGTTCGGCGATGCGCACGTCCTTCGGATGCACCATGTAGTTGGGGCGCGGCGTGTCGGCGGCGCGGAACTTGTCGGGGCTGCCCATGTAGAGCTTGCCCACGTCGTCGCCCCAGCAGCCGAAGTACTGCAGGTGGCTGGGCGGGGTCGGCTTGTTCCAGCTCTTGATGAATTCGGCGTAAGGCACGCCGCGGGCGATCCGGGCCTTGCGCTCGGCGTCGCGGGCGGCCGCGGTGGCTTCATGGTTGATGGCCAGCGTTGCCGGGTCGAACTTGACCTTGTAGAGCCGCTCGGCCACGCCCGGCGACATCAAACCTTCCTCGATGTCGCGGATCACGCCAGCCGGGTCGCGCTCCAGCAGGTCGCCGTAACCGGCGCCCGCGCCCTGGGAGATCATGAACAGCTCGCCGCGCCTGGAGATTTCGAAGCCCATGCCCATGTGGTGGGTGGTGTAGCTGGCGCCCTCGAAGGGCTGCTCGTTCATGATCTCCTCGATGGAGTGCTTGAATTTGTGCGGCTCGTTGAGAAGCACGTCATACACATCCACGCCCTGCACCTTGCACAGCGGGTAGGTGCCGCAGGCGTAGCCGCCGAAGAGGCCTTGCAGGGGCGGGAACTTGGCGCCCTGGCAGGTCGTCATGAAGCCCCACTGCTCGCTGTCCTTGGTGGCCACCATCATGGTGTAGCCCTGGCCGCCGCGGTACTTGCCCGGCGCGATGGCGTCGCGGGTCATCTTCTTGGAGACGAGTTGCAGGAAGGGCACTTCTTCCTCGTTGAGCTCCTGCTCGCCGATGTCGGCCATCGTCGCGAAGATCGGCGCCAGCGCATGCTCGCCGTCGCGATCCACGGTGGCGCCGGCGCCCATGCCGTTGAGGTCGGCACACAGGTTGCCGAGCGTCTCGCCGTGCTGGCTGACCCCACCCCAGATGAAGGTGTTGATCATGTTGAAGGTCGGCGCATGGACCTTGGTGTACTTCTCCGGGCAGCTGTACAGGAACTTGGCGACCGCGTGCTGGCCGGCGGTGAAGCCGGTGAAGATGGACATCAGGCTCTGGGAGTTCGGCGCGTCGTAGGAGCAATTGACGATCGAATGCGGATCGGTGATCACCTCGATCGGCGCAAACGCCGCCTGACCGCGCGGCAGATCGGGCCACACGTAGCACAGGAAGACCTGCGCCAGCATGCCCTTGAGGCCGGCGACGATGGTGTTGGTGGCCCGGTTGGTGAACTCCGGACTGGAGCCGCGGAAATCAAAGATCAACCGGTCGCCGGTCTTGGTGAGCTTGCAGTTGATCTTCACCACGCAGTTCTCGCGCAGGGTCGAGTCCTGGATGATGTAGGTGCGCACGGTCATGTCGGGCCATTCGCTGACCCGGCGCTTGACCTCGGCACGGACGTTTTCCATGGTCGTGCGCAGGGTCGAGATCAGCGCCTCGGGGCCGTCGGTCCTGAGCGTTTCCTCGATCCGCTGCTTGATGCGCAGGCAGGCGAAGAGCTTGACCTTCATGTCCTCGTACTGCAGCTTGGGCTCGCGCACCGAGTTCTGCAGGAAGGTCAGGATGTCGCGCTTGATCTGGTAGTTTTCGACCACCTTGAACGGGCACATCTTGAGGCCTTCGTCGCAGGGGCTCTCGGCCATCGACGGCATGCCGCCCGGCTCGATGGCGCCGTTCTCGCCTTCATGCACCGTGGAGGCCACCCAGCACACCAGCTTCCCTTCGTGGAAGATGGGCAGGATCATCGACTGGTCGGTGTTGTGCACGTTGCCGTAGCGGGAGTCGTTGTGGATGAAGCCATCCCCTTCGCGCACGCCCACGGTGGGCTCGTTCACCCAGTTCTTGATGATGAACTTGATCGGGTGGTGCACCAGCGCCGAGAAGATCAGCACCCCGCCGGCACTGGCGATGGCCAGATCGCCCGAGGCGGAATACACCCCGGTGATCACGTCGCCCCACTTGGCGCCGGGAGCGGCGCCCATCTGCTCGACCATCTCGTAGCCTTCGTCGCAGCCGGCCTGGATGCGGTCGCGGATCTTGGCGATGGTGTGGGCGTCGCCCACCTTGCGCATGCAGGCGTCTTCCACCTCGGTCCGGGGCATCAGATCGTGGTTCTGCATGATCTCCGGGTCCGGCCCCAGGAACAGGGTGGTGTCGTTGAGGAACTTCTTGATCAGCGCCACTTCTTCGGGGCTGGGCGTCTTTGCCGTTACCGGCGTATTCATTTCGCTCATTTTCAATCCTGTCGTCTAAGTAGGTTGAATCGGTGTCCTGCGGCGCTCAGGCGCGCAGGAACCAGGACGCACCCTGTTTGGCGGCCACGAAGTTCCAGCCCGGATTCACCAGGAAGGTGGTCACTTCGGAGGCGATGATCGCCGGGCCGGGAATCTGCACCCCCGGCTCGATGGCCGAGCGGCTCCACACCGGAGTTTCGAAGGAGCCTTCGTGACCGACGAAGTAGCACTTGCGGGTGCCCGACGGCGCCGGCGGGGTCTTGCGCTGCTCGGCGGGGACGGGCTTGATGTCCTCGAACTGCACGGTTTCGTGGCGGACGAAGGCGGCCACCCGGATGGTGTTGATGCGGATGCCGGCCTCCGGCGCCTGCGAGCCTTCGCCGAAGCGCTTGCCGTAGTCGTTGGAGAACTGGGAGATCATCGCCAGCACGTCGCCCGGGCCTTGCAGTTCGTGCTTCGGAATCACCGCGGTGGTCTGCACCAGCTGGTTGCCGTAGCGCATGTCCAGCTCCAGGTTGTGGCAGATGTCTTCCTTGGCGATGCCCTGGCGCAGCAGATCCTGGGTGCCCTGCTCCTTCAGTTCGGCGACGATGCCGTTGAAGCGGTCGTAGTCGTCGAAGATGTGCCGGGTGTTGGAGTCGTACAGCACCATGTAGAGCGACTGCTCGTGGATGTGCAGCTGGTGCATGTTGCCGGCGCCGACCGCCGAGAACACCGAGCTGAGCGGGGGCGCCAGGATCTTGTCGATGGACAGGTTCTGGGCGATGCCGCAGCAGTGCAGCGGGCCGTTGCCGCCGTAGGCCAGCATGGTGAAGTCCTTGGGGTCGTAGCCGCGCGCCCGCAGTTCGGTGAACAGGCCGTTGGCCATGTTGTCGTCCACCTTCTCGCGGATCAGCAGCGCCGCTTCGATCACCGAGCAGTCGAGGTCGTCGCACAGGGCGTCCTCGATGGCCGCCGAGGCGCGCCGGGGGTTCAGCGGAATCGAGCCGCCGGCGTAGTTCTTGGCGTCCAGGTAGCCCAGCAGCAGGTCGGCGTCGGTCACCGTCGGCTTCATGCCGCCGCGGTCGTAGCAGGCCGGGCCGGGGTCGGAACCGGCCGATTCGGGGCCGCACTTCACCGTGTCGTACATGCGGTCGTAGCTCGCCACCGAGCCGCCGCCGGCACCCAGCGTAACCAGGTGCACCATCGGCACCGACACCAGCCAGCGGTCGATCACCGGGTTGAAGTCGTAGTGCTTGATGCCGCCATCGACGACGATCCCGATGTCGTAGCTGGTGCCGCCCATGTCGGTGGCCACCACGTTGCCGAGACCGGCCTGCATGGCGAGGTGCTCGGAGGCGCCGATGCCCGACACCGGGCCGGAGTGGATGGTCTGCAGCGCGTCGGTGGAGTTGAGCTGGGCCATGCCGCCGGAGTTGTGGATGACCAGCATCGGCTTCTCGTAGCGGTGGGCGCGCAGGTTCTGCTCCAGCGCCGAGAGGGCGTGGTACATGGTGTTATGCAGGTAGCCATCGACAATCGCCGAAGTGGCCCGCACGTATTCGCCTTTGCGGCCGGCCACCTGGTGCGAGAGGATCACCGGGATCGCGCCGAGCAGATGGGACGGGTATTCCTCCAGCAGGATTTCCTCGATGCGCTGCTCGTGGTCGGGGTTGACCACGGCATTCACCAGCGCGACCACGATGATCTCGGCGCCGCGGTCCACCAGCTCGCGGATCTGGGTGCGCACGTCCTCTTCGTCCAGGGGCATGACCAGCTTGCCCTGGAAGTCGACCCGTTCGCGCACGCCGCGGATCATGTGCGGCAGCACCAGCGGATCGGGGCGCTGGGCGTTGGGCATATCCTGCTGGCCCATGTTGTCCAGGCCTTCGCCGTAGCCGCGGGCCCGGGACAGCGGCACGGTGGCCTCGAAACCGGCGGTCACCAGCATGCCGATCTTGGGGCCCTTGTGCTCGATGAGCGCATTGGTGCCCAGGGTGGTGGCGTAGCGCACCGAGTCCACCTCGGACAGGATGCGATCCAGGTCCAGATCGAGGACGTGGCAGGCCTTGCCGAGCGCCTCGTTGAAACCGAGCGCCAGGTTGTGATGGGTGGTCAGGGCCTTGGCTTCGATGTACTTGCCATCCCAGACCACGAAACAATCGGTGAAGGTCCCACCGATATCGACTGATACGCGCCTCATGCTATCTCCTCAATTCATTCGTACAGGTGCCCGGCGCCCCGCCTCTCGCGGCAGGGCGGCACCGGCAATTCACAGGGGGCTACCGCAGCTCAGTGCCCGTGGCCCTGGTCGGCGGCTACGGCGGGGCCGACCACCGCTTCCTTCACCTCTTCGCGCTTGGCCCACTGGGCGCGCAGCGCCGGCAGGTCGGGCTCCATGTCGTAAAGGGGCGGATGGCCGGGCACGGCGTACTCGGTTTCCACCTGGGTGCCGCAATGGGGGCAGTAGTACTCGAGGATGCGCACCCAGTCCGGATCGGGGCTGAAGGTGAAGCGGTACTTTTCCGGATCGATGATGGGAGGATGGATTTCCCGCGGATCGCGGTTGTGCACCAGCATCCCTTCCTTGTAGCTCTTGGTTGCCGGGCCGATCTTGTGGTCGCACACCCGGCATTCCCACTGCTCCGCGTCGAGGTCGATGCGCAGGTATTCGGTCATCAGTACTTTCATTTTTCTCAGCCCTTTCTGTTGAGCAGGATGTCGCCCGCGTCGCTGATGACGAAACTCCAGCCATC
>CALMXT010000252.1 GCA_937871125.1 uncultured Zoogloea sp.
TCAGTCGGCGGGGATGGCGTCGAGGGCTTCGTGGAGTTCCAGCCAGCGCATTTCGGCGGTGTCGATCCGGTCGGTGAGTTCGGCCTGACGCTTGAGCAGCTTGGGCACGTCGCCGGCTTCGGGGCCGGTGTAGAGCGCCGGGTCGGCGAGGCGTTCGTCGAGGGCGGCCTTTTCGGCGTGCCACGGGGCGAGTTTCTTGTCGAGCTGGTCGAGTTCCTTCAGCAGCGGGCGGCGGGCGGTGAGGCGGGCTTGACGGTCGGCGGCGGCGGCTTCCCGGTCGGCCTTGCGGCTGGCCTTGTCGGCGGCTTTGTCCGGGCACTGGGCGGCCGCGGCGTCGGCGGCGCGGCGCTGGGCGAGCCAGTTCTTGTAGTCGTCGAGGTCGCCGTCGAAGGGCGTGAGGCGGCCGTTGTCGACGAGCAGGAAGCGGTCGCAGGTGGCGCGCAGGAGCGCGCGGTCGTGGGAGACGATGACCATGCCGCCTTCGTAGTCCTGCAGCGCCAGGGTGAGGGCGTGGCGCATTTCGAGGTCGAGGTGGTTGGTCGGTTCGTCGAGCAGCAGCAGGTTGGGTTTGCCCCAGATCAGCAGGGCCAGCGCGAGGCGGGATTTCTCGCCGCCGGAGAAGGGCGCGCAGGGGGCGGTGGCCATGTCGCCGTGGAAGTCGAAGCCGCCGAGATAGTTGCGCAGATCCTGTTCGCGGGTTTGCGGGTCGAGCCGCAGCATGTGCTGCAGCGCGGATTCTTCGGGGCGCAGGCTCTCGAGGGCATGTTGGGCGAAGTAGCCCAGTTGCAGGCCCTTGCCTTCGCGGCGCACGCCGGCGGTGGGTTGGAGCCGGCCCGAGAGCAGCTTGATGAGCGTGGATTTGCCGGCGCCGTTGCGGCCGAGCAGGCCGATGCGCTCGCCGGGGCGGATGGTCAGCTGCATGCCGGCGAGGATCGGCTTGTCGACATAGCCGGCGGCGGCGTCTTCGAGCTGCAGCAGCGGGTCGGGCGCGGCGCCGCATTCGCGGAAGCTGAAGCTGAACGGGTTGTCGATGTGGGCGGCGGCGATGGTCTCCATCCGCTCCAGCGCCTTGATGCGGCTTTGCGCCTGACGGGCCTTGGTGGCCTGGGCGCGGAAGCGGTCCACGTATTTTTGCAGGTGGGCGCGCTCGCGCTGCTGCTTCTCGAACATCGCCTGCTGCTGGGCGAGGCGCTCGGCGCGCTGGCGTTCGAAGTTGGAATAGCCGCCGGTGTAAAGGGTGAGCTGCTGGTTTTCGATGTGGGCGATCTGGCTGACCACCGCGTCGAGGAAGTCGCGGTCGTGGGAGATCAGCACCAGGGTGCCGCGGTAGTCGCCGAGCCATTGTTCGAGCCAGATCACCGCGTCGAGGTCGAGGTGGTTGGTGGGTTCGTCGAGGAGCAGCAGGTCGGAGCGGCACATCAGCGCCTGGGCCAGGTTGAGGCGCATCCGCCAGCCGCCGGAGAAGTCCGACACCGGGCGTTCCATGTCGGCGGCGGAGAAGCCCAGACCGTCGAGCAGCGCGGCGGCGCGGGCGCGGGCGGCGTAACCGCCGATCTCCTGCAGGCGGCCGTGGAGGTGGCCGATCTCCTCGCCGTTGTGGGCGGCTTCGGCGGCGGCCAGGGCGGTTTCGATGCGGCGCAGTTCGGCGTCGCCGTCGAGGGCGTATTCGAGGGCGGGACAGGCGAGGGCCGGGGTTTCCTGGGCGACGTGGGCGATGACCCACGAGGCGGGCATCTCGAGATCGCCGGAATCCTGGTGCAATTCGCCGCGCAAGAGGGCGAAGAGGGTGGACTTGCCGCAGCCGTTGGCGCCGGTGAGGCCGACCTTCCAGCCGGGGTGGATCTGCAGGCTGGCGCCTTCGATGAGGGTTTTGACGCCGCGGGCGAGGCGGAGGTTACGGAACTGGATCACGGCAGCGGGAACGAGAAAGTGGGGCGGAAAATAAGCGGCGAATCCGGTATTGTAAGCGGTCCCGTTGTCCACTGCCCCGCCGTCCCATGCGCCAGCCACGATCCCTTCGCCCGAGCGTCCTGCTCCTCGCCCTCTTCTTTCACGGTTTCGCGCAGGCCGAAGACGTTTCCAAGGCCGATCACGCGAACGCCCGGCTCCGCTCGGAGAAGCTGCGTACCGAGGCCGCTGGCTTGCGGGAAGCCGCCGAGGCCCGCTTCTCGGAAGAGCACATCGCCTGTTACCAGCGTTTTCTGGTCAACCGCTGCATCGACCAGGCCCGCGAGCGGCGCGTGCTCGAAATCCGCAAGGCCCGCGCCCTCGACCTTGAAGCCAGCCGCATCGATCTGGCCGACAAGAACGTCCGTTTCGACGAACGTCAGGCCGAGGAAGCCGAAACCGCGCCGCGCAAGGCGGTCGAGCGCGCCGAGCTGGAAGCCCGCAACCGCGCGGAAACCGAGGAGCGTCTGCGCAATTTGTCGGAAAAGGATGCCCAGCGGATCAAGAACGAGCAGGACGCCAAATCCCGTGCGCTGCTCGACGCCGAGGAGCGCAACCGCCACGAAGCGGCCGAGGCGCAACGCCGGGCGGCCGAGGCGGAAGCCGCCGCCAAACGCGCCGAGCAGGCGCGAAGCGACCGTCTGGATTACGACGAGCGCGCCCGCAAGGCGGCTGAGAAAAAAGCTGGGAAAGAGGCCGGCAAGGACCCCGTCAAACCCGTGCCGTAAGGGCGGCGTGCCGGTCGGCGGATCGCCCGCCGGCCGTTCGTTCAGTGCCCGAAGCTGTCGGCGTCGAACATGTCCGGATCGGGCCGGTCGAGGGTGCCGAGCAAGGCCATTTCGTCGGCCGACAGGGTGAAGTCGAAGATGTCCAGGTTCTGCGCCATGCGCGTCGGGTTGGACGACTTGGGCGTCGCGACGAAACCCTGCTGAGTCAGCCAGCGCAGGATCACCTGCGCCGTCGTGCGGCCGTGGCGTTCGGCCACCGACACGATTGTCGGATCGGCGAGCATTGCGTTGCCGCAGCCCAGCGGCCGCCACGCGCCGGTGACGATGCCTTTGGCGCGGTGAATCGCCACCAGATCGTCGCGCAAATGGTAGGGGTCGAGCTGGATCTGGTTCAGATGCGGCACGAGGCCCAGGTCGAACAGTTTCTGGAGGTGGGCCGGTTTGAAGTTGGAGGTGCCGATGGCACGGACCAGCCCGGCTTCGAGCAGGCGCACCAGGCCCTGATAGGCCTCGACGTAGCGGCCCTGATCCGGGTTCGGCCAGTGCACCAGCAGCAGGTCGAGGTAGTCCAGGCCGAGGCGCTCCAGGCTGGCTTCGCAGGCCGCGCGGGCGCCGTCGACGCTGTGCCATTTACGGTTGAACTTGGTGGTCACGAAGATATCGGCGCGGCTCACGCCCGATTGGCGGATGCCTTCGCCCACGCCGCGTTCGTTTGCGTAGTTTTCGGCGGTGTCGATCAGCCGGTAGCCCATGTCGAGGGCGGCGGCCACCGTGACGGCGGCTTCGGCGTCGTTCATGGGCCAGGTGCCCAGGCCCAGTTGCGGCATCTTCACGCCGTTGGCCAGAGCGAGGGTGGGAGCGGGTTGGAGGGCCATGCTTGTCCGTTCGGTCGGGTTGTCGGGAAATCGGCAAATAGCGCAGGCGGCGCCGTTTCGTCAAGCGGCCGTCAGGCGGATGGGGGTGAGGGCAAGCGCGGGCTCTTCATCCAGTCCAGCGCGTCTTCCAGCCGGTCGTTGCCCCAGAACAGTTCGCCGTCGGGCGTGATGAAGCTCGGCGCGCCGAACAGGCCGAGTTCGCTGGCGCGTTCGGTCTGGCTGCGCAGGGCGAGCTTGGTGTCGGCGCTGGCGGCTTGTTCGAGCAGGGCGTCGGCCGGCAGGCCGAGGTCGGCGAGGATTGCGCGGATCACCGCGGGGTCGGCGATGTCCCGGTCTTCGGCGAAGTTGGCGCGCATGGCGGCCCGGGCGAAATCGCCGATCCAGGCCTCGTCGGCGCCGGCGAGAGCGACCCGCGCGGCCAGCAGACCGTTGCGCGGAAAGCGCGAGGGCACCTTGAAAGGCAGCCCGTAGCGGGCCGCCAGCCGGGCCAGATCGCGCCACATGTAGCGGCCCTTGGGCGGATAGATGTTGAAGGGCGAATCGTTCCAGCCCAGGGACAGGAACACCGGGCCGAGCAGGAAGGGCCGCCACTTCACCGTCACGCCGGCGGCGCGGGCCAGCGGTTCGATCCGCATCACGGCGAGGTAGGAATACGAACTGGCGAACTCGAACCAGAAGTCGAGGGTTTTCGTGCTCATGACGGGCTCCGGCGGCGGGAAACCTTTCGAGTCTAGCACTCGGCGACGGGGCCGGCCGGGCGGTTCAGTCGGCCGGGGCGCCGTCGAGCAGCCGTTCGCATTCTTCCATCAGCGCCCGGCCGACGTCGGATTCATGGTTTGAATCGAGGGATTCCATCATTTCATGGGCGGTGTACAGCCCGGCCTCGCGGGACAGGCTGCCGGCGATCCGGCGGGCCAGCGTGTCGCCGAGGGCGGACAGGTGACGGCGCTCGGCTTGGGGCAGGCTGCGCCGGGTGCGCGCCAGCCAGTCGGCGCACAGGCTGGCGCCCTGGGCTTCGGTGAGCCACTGGCCGTGTTCGTAGAAGGCCGACAGGCGCTCGGCGGCGAGGGCGAAGATCAGGGCTGCGCGGGTGCCGCGCGCGTCGGCGGGGGGCGGCGTCGTGTTCCGGTTCATGGCCGGGGCTTTCAGGATGGGCGGAGCCGAACCCTATCACGCGGCTTGTGCCGTTGCGGTAAGCTGCTCGCTTTGCCCACCGCAGGAGAGCCATATGGCCGTATCGCCCGAAAACGTCAGCATGGCCCTGTTCTGCGACTTCGAGAACGTCGCGCTGGGCGTGCGCGACGCGAAATACGAAAAATTCGACATCAAGCTCGTTCTCGAACGCCTGCTGCTCAAGGGCAGCATCGTCGTCAAAAAGGCCTATTGCGACTGGGATCGTTACAAGGGCTTCAAGGCCACGATGCACGAGGCCAACTTCGAGCTGATCGAAATCCCCCACGTGCGCCAGTCGGGCAAGAATTCGGCCGACATCAGGCTGGTGGTCGATGCCCTCGACCTCTGCTACACCAAAAGCCACGTGGATACCTTCGTCATCATCAGCGGCGATTCCGACTTTTCGCCGCTGGTTTCCAAGCTGCGCGAGAACGCCAAGCAGGTGATCGGCGTCGGGGTGAAGCAATCCACCTCCGACCTGCTGATCGCCAACTGCGACGAATTCATCTTCTACGACGATCTGGTGCGCGAAACCCAGCGTGTCGCAGCCCGTCGTGAGCCGAAGGAGGTCCAGCCCGCCCGGCGCGCGCCGGAGGATGACAGCCGCCGCAAGGAGGAAATCGAAGCGCGCAAGACCAAGGGCATCGAAATCGCCGTGCAGACCTTCGATGCGCTGGTGGCCGAGCGGGGCGACAGTGGCAAGATCTGGGCGTCGGTGCTCAAGGAGGCCATCAAGCGCCGCAAGCCCGATTTCAGCGAGACCCGCTATGGCTTCCGCGCCTTCGGCAATCTGCTCGAAGAGGCCCAGGTCCGTGGGCTGCTGGAGTTCGGACGGGACGAGAAATCGGGCGCCTATGTGTATCGCAGCAGCGCCGCGCGTCAAGAGCCGGCGCCGGTGGACGCGACGGCATCGGAAGTCGCCGCAGCCCAGACCGACGCCGTGGCGGAGCCGCTCGCGGTGCCCGAAGCCCCGGCTGCCAAGCCCGATAGCCGCCGCAAGCGCACCAGCAGCCGCAAGTCGGCCAAGGCGGCCGATGCCGCGCCGGAGCTAGCGGTCGAGGCGCCGCCGCCCGAGCCCGCTCCGACGATGGAGGCCGAGGCCGACGCCGACGCGCCTCCCAAGGCCGACAGCCGGCGCAAGCGCAGCAACGGACGCAAGAGCACCCAGGCCGTCGAAGCCGCCCCGGTCGCGCCGGAACCCGCCCCCGAAGCGCCCGCCGCCGAGGCCAAGCCGGCCGCCCGCCGCCGCCGGACCCGCAAGACCGAATCCTGACGGAGCCGCAATGGGACTGAATCTCCTTGTTACCGGCGGCTCACGGGGGATTGGCGCTGCCATCGCCCGCCTGGCCGCGGCGCGGGGCTACGCCGTGTGCCTCAGCTACCGCACCGACCGCCATGCCGCCGAAGCCGTGGTCGCCGACATCGCCGCCCGCGGTGGCACGGCCATCGCAGTGCCGGCCGACGTGGCGGTGGAGGTCGACGTACTGCGGCTTTTCGCCGCGGCGGACGAGCGGCTCGGCCCCCTCGACGCCTTCGTCAACAATGCCGGCATCCTGGCCCGGCAGATGCGAGTGGACGAGATGGACGCCGCGCGCCTTAACCGGGTCTTCGCCACCAATGTGACCGGTGCCTTCCTGTGCGCCCGTGAGGCGGTGCGGCGGATGTCCACCCGCCGGGGCGGTCGCGGCGGCGCCATCGTCAATCTGTCGTCCCGGGCGGCGCGGATCGGCTCTCCCGGCGAATATGTGGATTACGCCGCCTCAAAGGCCGCCATCGACACCCTGACCCTCGGTCTCGCCAAGGAAGTGGCGAGCGAGGGCATCCGCGTCAATGCCGTGGCGCCGGGCCTCATCGAGACGGGCATCCACGCCAGCGGCGGCGAGCCCGGACGGGTCGCGCGGCTGGCGCCAGGCGTGCCGATGCAGCGGGGCGGCACGCCGGACGAAGTGGCCCGGGCGGTGCTGTGGCTGCTCTCCGACGAGGCGTCCTACACCACCGGTGCGATCCTCGATGTGGCCGGCGGACGCTGAGCGGCCGGTCGCGCCCCGTTTCTGGCGGGATGCGGCGCTGCCCTTCATCGAACTGCGCTCGGTGGAGGACGGCCGGCGGGTGTGCTACGCGCCCCATTCCCACGACAGCTTTTCCATCGGCGTGATTACCGGCGGCATCAGCACCTGCGTGAATGGTCGGGTGCGCGAGCGGGTCGGGCCGGGGTCGGTGGTGGTGGTCAATCCCGAGGAGGTCCATGCCTGCAACCCGGTGGACGACCGGCCCTGGTCGTACCACATGCTGTTCCTCGATGTGGCCTGGATGGCCGGGCAGCAGGCCGCGCTGGGCTTGGGGAGCGGGCGCGATCTGCGGCCGTTCCTGGCCGCGGTGAGCCGTAACCCCCGACTCGCGCAAGGGCTGATCCGGCTGCAGGCGCTGCTCCATGACGGGTGGGCCGACCTGCTCGAGAAGGAGAGCGCGGCGGTGGCGTTTGCTGCCACCTTGCAGGCCTGTCTCGACCCGGCGCCGGCCGCCCCGAGCGGGGCCGACGACCGACTCGCCCGGGCCGCCGAATTCATCGCCGACAACTGCACCCGGCCCCTCAGCCTGGGCGACATCTGCGCCGCCGCCGGGCTGTCGGAGTCTTACCTGATCCGTGCCTTCCAGCGGCGCTACGGCCTTACGCCCCACGCCTTCCTGATCGACCGGCGCATCCGCTACAGCCGGGAGCGCCTGCGCCGCGGCCACCCCATCGCCGAGGTGGCGGCGGACGCCGGTTTTGCGGATCAGGCCCACCTCCACCGGGCCTTCAAGCGGCTGGTGGCGGCCACGCCGGGGCAATATCGGGCTTAGGCGTCGAGCAGGAAGAGCGCGCTGCCCGCCAGCAGCGCCGCCATCAGGCGGTTGAAGGCCCGGATGCGCGCCGGGCGATCCAGATGGCGGCGCAGGTGAGCGCCGGCGTAGGCCCAGCTGCCCACCGACAGATAGCAGATCACGAAGTAGATCCCCGCGAACAGCCACACCCGGGCCGGATCGCCGTCGGCGAGATAGGCGCCGGTGCCGGCCACCGCGGCCAGCCAGGCCTTCGGGTTGAGCCACTGCATCACCGCGCCGGCGAGCATCGTCGGCCCGGCCTCGGATGGCCCGGCGGAGAGCCGGCCATCGTCGGCGGCGAGGCGGATCGCCAGATACACCAGAAAGGCCACGCCCGCCCAGCGCACGAGGTCGGCGAGGCCCGGCCAGCGCAGCAGGATTTCATGGAGGCCCAGGCCGGTGAGCACCAGGAGGAGGGTGAACCCGACGGTTGCGCCGGTCACGTGGCGCAGGCTGGCCCGAAAGCCATGACGGGCGCCGGCGCCAAGGGCGACCAGATTCACCGGGCCGGGGGAAAGGGAGGCCGCCAGCGCAAAAGCGGCCATCGAGAGGACGAGATTCATGGACATCACCGGAAAAGGTTCGCTGGATACGAACCCCAAGGTAGCGGCGATGCCCGCCGGGCGTCTTGAACAAAACTGCCCCGGCGCGAATCCGGCTTACTTCACCCCGAGCTTGCCCGCCACGAACAGCAGGATCACCGCGCCCACTACCGAGCCGATGAAACCGGCGCCCTGGCCGGCCTGGTAGAGGCCCAGCGCCTGACCGCCGTAGGTGGCGGCGAGCGAGCCGCCGATGCCGAAGAGGATGGTCTTGATCCAGCCCATGCTGTCGTCGCCGGGTTTGAGGAAGCGGGCGACGAGGCCGACCAGCAGCCCGATGACGATGGTTGAGACGATGCCCATGATGCGTGTCCTGTCGGAAGAAAGGGAGACCCACTCTAACCGGCCCGCCGCCGACGGCGCGGCATTATGTGTGGCGAACTGTTTCAGCGGCCTCGACCGGCCAGCCATGCCAGCGCGCCTTCGCCGGCCCGGCGCCCGCTGGCGAAGCAGGCGGTGAGCAGGTAGCCGCCGGTGGGGGCTTCCCAGTCGAGCATTTCGCCGGCCAGGAACAAGCCCGGTTGGCGGCGCACCATCAGGCCGGTGTCCAGATCCTCGAAACGCACGCCGCCAGCGCTGCTGATGGCTTCGTCCAGCGGCCGGGTGGCGGTGAGCCGCAGGGGCAGCGCTTTGATGGCAGCGGCTAGGCGGGCCGGGTCGGCGAGTTCGTCGGGCGACAGACATTCGCGCAGCAGGGCCATCTTGACGCCGGCGATGCCGACCCGGCTTTGCAGGTGGCTGGCCAGCGAGCGGGCGCCGCGGGGGTGGGAAACTTCTGCAAGCACGCGTTCGAGCGGTCGGCCGGGGGCGAGGTCGATGTTCAGCGTGGCGCTGCCGGCGGCGTCGATGCGCTCGCGGATGGCCGCCGACAAGGCGTAGATCAGGCTGCCCTCGATGCCGTCGGCGGAGATCATCGCTTCGCCGGGGCGCGCCGCGGCGCTGTCGCCGTCGAGGCGCATGGCCACCGATTTGAGGGGCTGGCCGGCGAAACGGCTGCGGAAATGCTCGCTCCAGCCGCCCGCTGCGTCGGCGCGCGGCGAGGCGACCACAAAGCCGCAATTGGCCGGGCGCAGCGGCGCCACCTCGATGCCGCGGGCGGCGATCAGCGGCACCCAGGCGCCGTCCGAGCCGAGCCTGGCCCAACTGCCGCCGCCGAGGGCGAGGATCGTCGCATCCGCGCGCACTTCGAGCGGGCCGGCGGGAGTGGCAAAGCGCAGCCGGCCGTCGTCGGTCCAGCCGGTCCAGCGGTGGCGCACATGAAAGCGCACGCCGGCTTCGCGCAGGCGTTGCAGCCAGGCGCGCAGCAGCGGGGCGGCTTTCATCTCGTCCGGAAAGACCCGGCCGGAGGTGCCGACGAAGGTGCCGACGCCCAGCGCTTCGACCCAGTCCCGCAGCGCCTGGGGGCCGAAGGCCGAAATCAGCGGTTCGATCCGGTCCCGGCGCGTGCCGTAGCGCTCGGCGAAGGCATCGAAGGCTTCGGAGTGGGTGATGTTGAGTCCGCCGCGGCCGGCCAGCAGAAACTTGCGCCCGACCGACGGCATGGCGTCGAAGACCTCCACCTGAACGCCGGCCAGGGCCAGGGTTTCGGCGGCCATCAGGCCGGCCGGGCCGCCGCCGACGATGGCGACGCGGGAAGGGGAGAAAGGCGCTGGGGCGGAAGGCATGACGCGGGGCAGGGTGAATCAAAGGCCGAATTGTAGTGGCCCCGTCGGGCTGCCGCCGGAAGATTACAATGGCCGCTTGTGCGCTCAACGCCGGCTCAGGCCGCCCAGAAGGAGGTTCGCAATGTCGATCGAGCAAACAGGCCGTCCCGGCTCCGCCCTGCGGGGGGCGCTCGTCGGGCTGGCGCTCGGCGTGCTGTCCGTTGCGGTGTGGGCGGCGCCAACCGACCGGGAGCAGCTCGCGCGCCTCGTCAAGGCGGCGCCGGCCGAGCAGCAGGCGGCGCGGGATGCCGGCCGCAAGGCGGCGTTTTTCTGCGCCAACTGCCACGGCGAAGGCGGTCTCAGCAAATATGGCGAAGTGCCCAATCTGGCCGGCCAGAACCCGGTTTACGTGCTCAACCAGATGGAGGCCTTCCTGACCGGCAAGCGCAAGGATGCTTTCATGCAGGGCTTGATGAAGGTGCTGAGCGCCCAGGAGAAGGCCAACATCGCGCTCTTCTATGCCGCCCAGCCGGTGCCGCCTGCGGTGCCCGAGGCCGGTCCGCGGGCCGCCGAGGGGCGCGAGCATTTCGTGCACAACTGCGTCCGCTGCCACGGCGCCGAAGCCCGCGGCGGCGAGAACTTCCCGCGCCTCGCCGGCCAGCAGGCCGAATACCTGCGCCGCAATCTGACCCGCTACCTTAAAAACGCCCCCGAGCGCAGCTATCCGCCCATGACTGCCGCCGTGACGGTGCTGGGCGAGAAGAACATCGAAGCGGTGGTCGATTACCTGTCCAGCCTGAAGTAGTCGTCGGCGCGCAGGGCAAACCCGCGCGCCGCCGTCACGCTCGCGTCAGCGTGCGATCGGCACTCCGCCGTCGGCCCCGCCGAACACCGTCACCCCTTCCTTGATCGTGCCCGTCACGCGGATTTCGCCGAGCTTGTCGACCGGCGTTTTCAGCGGGTTGGCGGAGAGGATCGCGAAATCGGCGAGTTTGCCGGTGGCGATGCTGCCCTTGATCTTCTCCTCGCCGAGCTGGCGTGCCGGCAGCAGGGTGAGCGCCTTGAGGGCGTCGAGCGGCGCGAGTTGCTGGTCTTCGCCGAGCGGGCGTTTGACGGCCGCCGCGAGCACGCCGAAAGGCGTCGGCGCAAGCAGTGCCGGGTCGGTGTGGAGCAACACGCTCAGGCCGCGGCGCTGGGCCGCGCCGGCCGGGGCGAAGCGGGCGCTGCGCTCGGCGCCGAGGGTGTAATCCTTGAGCACGGCCTGCGACAGGGCGAGGCGCTGGGGCGCGAAGCTCACGCCGACGCCCAGTTCCTTGAGCGTGTCGAGTTGGTCGTCGCGAATCGTCTGGGCGCCCACCAGCAGCGGGCGACGGTCCTTGCCCGGCTGTTTGGCGGCGGCGCGGAGGGCGCCGATGAACTGCTCGATGGCCGCGTCGCCGTTGGCCTGCACGGCCACTTGCCAGCCGTTGGCGTAGGCGCGGGTGGCCAGCTCGGCGGCGACTTCGTCGCTGGCCATCGGGTAGCCCGCAAAGCGCGTGCGCTTGCCCGGTGGGGGCAATTGATAAGGCTGGGTCAGCCAGGCGCTGCGATCTTCGGCCACGCCGTCGAGGGCAAACGACACGCCGGCCAGCCGCAGGTGGCCCTTGTAATACTTCGGGCCGATGCTCTTGTGGCCCTTGAGGGTGCTGCCGGCGGCGGCCAGATCGGCGTAGAAGGCCACGTCCAGCTTCAGCGTGCCGCTGTCGGCGGCCTGGGTGTATTGGGCAAAATCCTCCGGCGTGGCGCGGGCCTCGACGGCGGTGGTGTAGCCGTTCTGCAGATAGAGCGTCTGGCCCTGCTGGATCATCGCCTGACGTTCGGTGGCCGGCACCTGCGGCAGGTTGCCGAGCAGGGCTGCGGCGGCCGCGCCGTCGAGCACGCCGTCCGGCTCCTTCGAGCCCGGCCAGCGGCCGATGCTGCCGCCCGGCGGATCGATGCTGTCGCGGTTGATCCCGGCCAGCTCCAGCGCCTTGCCGTTGGCCACCGCCTGACGGCCCGATTGATGGATGACCAGCACCGGCTTGTCGCGGGACACCGCATCCAGATCGTTGCGGCTGAGCGGACGCTGCTCGCGCAGCCGGCTGTCGTCGTAACCGAAGCCGACGATCCAGCCGAAACGCGTCGCCAGCTCGCCCTTGCCCCATTCGCGCAGCGCCCGGATCAGGCCATTCACATCGCTCACCGGCCCTTCCGGCGGCGACTGCAACTGGGCCGCCACCGAATCGAGCCCCAGCCGCGACATCTGCCCCCAGGCGTCGATGAAGCCCGGCACCAGCGTCTTGCCGGCCAGATCGACCACCTCGGTGCCCTCGCTCTTCCAGCGCGCCAGGATGTCCTTGCTCTTGCCCACCGCGACGATCTTGCTGCCCTTGATCGCCACGGCCTGGGCCGACGGCCGCTTGTCGTCGAGGGTGATCACGTCGCCGTTGGTGAGAATGATGTCCGACAAAGGCGGCGGAGGCGGCACCGGCGGAACGGCCGGCGCATTGGGATCGACCGGCGGCGTGCCCGCCACGGCGCCCGCCGGCCCGGCCACGGCCGGAGCGGGCGTGGCGGGCGCAGCGGCCGGTTTTGCCGCGGCCGGCGTCGGCGCGGCCGGTTTGACCGCCGCCGGTGCGGCGACAGCCGGCTTGGCCGCCGGGGCGGGCGTTTGGGCCAAGGTTTGGGCGAAGAGCGCCGGCGCGGCAAAGGCGAGGCCGGTGGCAAGGGCCAGGCGGCGCAGGGGAAAGGCGGATTTCATGGGCGAGGCTCCGGAAAACGGTCGGGCCGCGGGCGACAAAGTCCTGCGGCGAACCCGTCGAGCATAGCACCGGCACCGCCGCGCCCCCGTGACGGGCTTGGTGGACGGCCGCTCAGCCGAGAATTGTCACGATCACCCGCCGCGCATGGCTGTGGGTGCGGTGCTCCCACAGAAAAATCCCCTGCCACGTCCCCAGCAACAGCCGCCCGCCGCCCACCGGCACGGTGAGGCCGACGTCCGACAGCACGCTCCGCGCATGGGCCGCCATGTCGTCGTCGCCCTCCAGATCGTGCCGGTAAGCCGGATCGCCATCCGGCGCAAGGCGCGCGAATACCGTCTCCAGATCCCGCCTCACATCCGGATCGGCGTTCTCGGTGATGGTCAGCGAACAACTGGTGTGCTGCACAAAGACATGCGCCAGCCCGGTGGCGATGCCCGACGCCCGCACCACCGCGGCCACGTCGGCGGTGATGTCGAGGGTGGAACGGGGGCGGGTGGTGAAGGTGAGGAGGTGTTGGTGGGGCATGCTCACAAGCCCCGCGCCCACGCCGGCCGCAGGTGGGCGGCTTGCGGTGCGGCGATGGCGGCACGCACCTGCTCCAGCAGCCGGGCCTTGTCGGCGCCGAGGGTGCCCTTGAGCACCAGCCAGTTGCTGGCGTGATCGGACCTGAAAACCGTGCGGCGCAGGTCGAGTTGCGTCAGGAAGCGTTCCATTTCGTGGAACAGGCCGGCTTGGTCCAGCGGCTCCCATTCCGGAAAGCCGGCGCGAAAGCGCGCTTCGCCCTGGGGGAAGCTGACGACCAGGGTCGACAGGTATTCGGGCTGGGTGGCGTTGGCGAGGCGGGCGGAGTTGTCGGCGTGCTGGGCGCTGAGCACTTGGCCGCCGAGGCCGTTGAGGATCATCACCGAGCGGACGATGCCGGCTTGGCCGAGCTTGTCGAGGGCGTCGACGGTGCTGGCGTAGGTTTCGCCCTTGTGCACCTTGGCGAGCACGGCGTCGTCGCCGGATTCGGCGCCGAGGTAGACCATCGCGAGGCCGGCTTCGCGAAGCTGGGTGAGTTCGGCGACGGTCTTCTTTTTGAGGTTGCGGGCGAGGCAGTAGCTGGAGACGCGATGCACGGCGGGCAGATGTTGGCGGATCGCGTCGAGGATCGCGAGCAGGCGGCGGGTGGGCAGCACCAGCGCGTCGCCGTCGGCGAGGAAGACCCGCCGGACCCGATCGCCGTAGCCCTCGCCGGCGTGGCGGATGCTGGCCAGCACTTCGTCTTCGCTGCGGGCGCGGAAGGCCTTTTGCGGGGCGGTGTACATCTCGCAGAAGGTGCATGCGTTCCAGGAGCAGCCGTCGGTGACGGGCAGGATCAGGGATTGGGCTTCGCTGGGCGGGCGGAAGACGGGTTCGACGTAGCGGATGGGGATGGCGTTCATGGCGGTCGGGCGGAGGACGGCGGAGGATGTGCGATTGTGGTGCCGGCCGCGCGACGGTTCAAGGCCGCGCGGGGTGTGGCATGCTTCGGCGCGGATGAGGTGAATGAAGCAGGAGGATGAAGATGACCGATTCGTGTTCGTCGTCAGGTTGCGGGTGTGGTGCGAACAAAGGTGCGTCGGGTGCGGGGGTGGCGGCTGCGGCGGCGGGCGTGCCGCGCTTTCGCTCGGTGTTCCGGGTGCCCGGCATGGATTGTCCGGCGGAAGAAGTGCAGATTCGCGCGGCTTTGGGGAGTCTGGCCCACGGGCTGGGCTTCGATCTGCCCGGTCGGCGGCTGACGGTGGCCCATGCGGTGCCGGTGGGCGTGGTGCTTGGGCGCCTGAAGGCCTTGGGGATGGGCGCGGAGCTGGTGGAGAGCGGCCCCGCGACGGATGCGCCGCTGGCGCCAGCGGCGGCCGACCCGGCGGGCGAGCGGCGCACGCTGCTGTGGCTGCTAGGGATCAACGCGCTGATGTTCGTCGTCGAGGCGCTGGCCGGCTGGTGGGCGGAGTCGTCCGGTCTGCTGGCCGACGGCCTCGACATGTTTGCCGATGCGGCGGTGTATGGCACGGCGCTTTACGCGGTCGGGCGCGGTGCGGCGGCCCAGGGGCGGGCGGCGCGGCTGGCCGGGGTGCTGCAACTGGTGCTGGCGCTGGGGCTCTTCGGGCAGGTGGCGCAGCATGCGATCCACGGCGCGGAGCCGCTGGCGCTGCCGATGATGGCGGTGTCGGTGCTGGCGCTGGCGGCCAATGCGGCCTGCCTCGTGCTGGTGGCCCGCCATCGGGACGGCGGCGCCCACATGAAGGCGAGCTATATCTTCTCGGCCACCGACGTGCTGGCCAATCTGGGCGTGATCGTGGCCGGGGCGCTGGTGGCGTGGATCGGCGCACCGTGGCCGGACTGGCTGGTCGGCAGCCTGATCGGCGCGATGGTGCTGGCGGGGGCGCTGAGGATTCTGAAGCTGCGGCCCTGATCAGGCGGCCCGCCGCACCAGCGGCCACAGGGCGACCAGGCCGAGCAGCGGCCCCGGCAGCAGCAGCCAGGCGACCTGTTCGTGGAGCGCCGGCCACAGGCGGGTGGTGAGGGCGATGGAGATCATGGTGATGGCGAAGCCGATGGCGTTCTGGAAGGCCAGCGCGCTGCCGACGATTTCGGGCGGGCAGGCGCGGGCGGAGAGCGCCGAGAAGTGCGGCGAATCGGCCACGACACTCGCGCCCCACACCAGCATGGCGGCGCCGAGCAGCCATTCCGGGCCGCCGGCCAGGAGCGGATACACCGCGCAGCAGGTGGCCGAGACGGCCAGCGCAAGGGCGGCGACGCGGGCGCTGCCGAAGCGGCGGCTGGCGAATCCGCCCAGCACGCAGCCGGCCGCGCCGATGCCGATCACCGCGAAGGATGGGCCGGCGACCTTGCCGGCGGTGACCTGCCCGACCAGCAGCGGCACCAGCGTCCAGAAGGCGTAGAGCTCCCACTGGTGGCCGAAGTAGCCGCAGGCTGAGGCCCGAAAGCGCGGTTCGGCAAAGGCCATCAGCACGCGGCCGAGGCGCAGGCGCGGGGCGCCGGGTTTGCGGACGAGGTGCGGACCGTCGCCAAGGCGGGCAACGATGGCGGCAGCGAGCACGGCCAGTCCGGACGACACCAGCACCGTGGCCTGCCAGCCCCAGCCGGTATCGAGAAAGCGCACGCCGTGGGGCAGCGCGGTGCCGAGGGTGAGCATGCCGACCAGCCACGCCAGCGCGGCACCGGCCTGCTGCGGCACCCAGCCGACCACCAGTTTCATGCCCAGCGGGTAGACCCCGGCCAGCGCCAGTCCGACGGCGAAGCGCAAGGCCAGCGCCGCGTCCATGCCGTCGGCCAGCAGCGCGAAGCCGGCATTGGCCAGGGCGCCGAGCAGGGCGCAGACGGCGAAGATGCGGCTGGCGGGAAAGCGGTCGGCAAGGCCGCTGAGCGAGAAGCTCAGCGTGCCGACGATGAAGCCGAGCTGCACCGCGTTGGTGAGCCGGCCGAGATCGGCCGGCTGCAGCCCCCAGGCGCGCATCAGATCGGCCCCCGCGCTGTTGGCCGAAAACCACAACGAGGTGCCGAACAACTGGGCGACGACGATCAGCGGCAGCGGGCGCATGGGCGGT
>CALMXT010000253.1 GCA_937871125.1 uncultured Zoogloea sp.
CCTTTGCCAAGGGCGACATCCTGCAGGTGCTGCTGATCGCGATCCTGTTCGGCTTTTCGCTGGCCGCCGCGGGCGACAAGGGCAAGCCGGTGTTCGATTTCGTCGAGCAGGTTTCCCATGTGCTGTTCGGCATCGTCAATACGGTGATGAAGCTCGCTCCGCTGGGCGCCTTCGGTGCGATGGCCTTCACCATCGGC
The DNA here is from genome assembly GCA_937871125.1 of uncultured Zoogloea sp. Lineage (GTDB taxonomy): Bacteria > Pseudomonadota > Gammaproteobacteria > Burkholderiales > Rhodocyclaceae > Zoogloea. Next base: position 198 of record CALMXT010000253.1, read on the forward strand.
AAGTACGGTGTCGGCGCGCTGCTGCCGATGGCCAAGCTGATGGGTTCGTTCTATCTGACCTGCGGGCTGTTCATCGCGATCGTGCTGGGCAGCATCGCCCGCTACACCGGCTTCAACATCTTCAAGTTCATCAACTACATCCGCGATGAGCTGCTGATCGTGCTGGGCACCAGCTCTTCGGAATCGGCCCTGCCCAAGCTGATGCACAAGCTCGAGAAGATGGGCTGCGCCCGCTCGGTGGTCGGCCTGGTGGTGCCCACCGGCTATTCCTTCAACCTGGACGGCACCAACATCTACATGACCATGGCGGCCCTGTTCATTGCCCAGGCCACCAACACCGACCTGACCCTGACCCAGGAGCTGACCATCCTGGTGGTGGCCATGCTCACCTCCAAGGGCGCCAGCGGCATCACCGGCGCCGGCTTCATCACCCTGGCCTCGACCCTGGCGGTGGTGCCGAGCATTCCCATCGCCGGCATGGCGCTGATCCTCGGTATCGACCGCTTCATGAGCGAGGCCCGCGCCCTGACCAACATCATCGGCAACGCGGTGGCCACGGTGGTGATCTCCCGCTCCGAAAACGAACTGGACATGGCCAAGATGCATCAGGCGCTGAACGGCGATCTGCCCGACGATCCCCTGCCGGTCGCCCCGCACGCCGCCGCGGCCGACTGATCGCGCCCCGTCCAAACCCCCAAAAAGCCGGCCCGAGATTATTCGGGCCGGCTTTTTTTATGCGTGTAGCACAAGGAATTCACACTCCGGGATGGGTCCGGCGGGCGCACATAGGCTTCGCCGGTTGGCCGTTTCCCTGCTTACGTTCACAATGTGAGAAATTTAACAGTTCTCAACCGTCCTCCAACCCATCCTCAAACACCCCGGCATGACTCGTGACTTCAAGGCTGCAGTCATCGAATGGCTGAGCCATCTGCCCCTGTTTGTCGGCTTCGTGGGCCTGTATGTCGCGCTCGACGTGGCGAGCTTCATCCACCCGCTGCATGGGCTCAACATCACGCCGTGGAACCCTGCGCCGGCCCTCGGCCTGGTTCTGGTGATCCGCTACGGGCGGCTGGCGTGGCTGCCCCTGGCCATCGCGGTGGTGCTGGCCGAAGTGACCGCCCGCGGCCCCACGGCGTGGTCCTGGGAAAGCGTGACGGCGGCCCTGGTGCTGGCCGCCGGCTACGCCGTGCTCGGCCACGTGATGAGCCTCCGCATGACCCGCGACACCCTGCTCGACGACCGCCACTCCCTGGCCATCTGGTTGCTGCAGGTGGGCATCGGCTCGCTGCTCATCAGCGTCGCCTACCTGTTCTCGCTGAGCCTCGTCGGCCTGCTGCCCTCCAGCGGCTGGTGGACCGGACTGACCCGTTTCTGGGTCGGCGACGGCGTCGGCATCTCGGTGATGATGCCGCTGATGTGGTGGCTGAGCGGCGAACGCGGGCGCAAGCATCTGCGGCGCTCGGTGCTCAATCGGGAATGCGTCGCCTACCTGCTGCTCGGCGTGGGAACCCTGTGGCTGGCCTTCGGCGTCGGCGGCCATAGCGGCTTCAAGCTCTTCTACCTGCTCTTCCTGCCCATCGTCTGGGCGGCTTCGCGCCAGGGCATGGCCGGCGCCATCGTGTGCGCGGCGGTGCTGCAGGTGGGGGTGATCGTGGCCATGCGTCTGCTGCAGTACAGCGCGGTTTCGGTTGCCGAACTGCAGATCCTCGCAATGGCGATGGCGGTGGTCGGCTTTTTCGTGGGGGCGACGGTGAACGAGCAGCGCCGCATCGGCGCCGACCTGCGCCATAGCCTGCGTCTGGCCGCGGCCGGCGAAATGGCCGGCGCCCTCGCCCACGAACTGCACCAGCCGCTGACCGCCCTGACCGCTTACGCCAACGCCTGCGAACAACTGCTCGCGGGGGGCGAATCCGGCGAGCAGCTGCAGGCCGCGATCCGCTGCGTGCTGCGCGAATCGGCCAAGGCCAGCGACGTGGTGCGGCGTCTGCAGGACTATTTCCGCACCGGCGCGCCGCAGCCCGAAGCGGTGTTTCTGGTCGATCTGGTCGAAAGCGTCATCGCGCCCTATCAGCTCCGCGCCGAACAGGTTGGGGTGCGCCTGCAGCTGGCGCCGATGCCCCACGCGCAATTGTGGATCGACCGCCTGCAAATGGAGGTGGTGCTGCGCAGCCTGCTCGCCAACGCCTTCGATTCGGTCAGCGCCAGCCCGCGCCAGCCGCGGCGGATATGGGTTACGGCCTGGAAGGAAGGCGAAGAGCGGGTCTGCCTGCGGATCGAGGATTCGGGCTCGGGCCTGACCGCCGAGCGGGCCGCCCGTCTGTTCGATCCCGCCGAAGCCGCCAAGGCGGACGGACGCGGCCTGGGGCTGGTCGTCAGCCGCGCCATCGTCGCCACCCACGGCGGCAAACTGTGGGGCGAAGTGGCCCAGCACGGCGTGTTCAAGGTCGAACTGCCGATCAGCGACCTGGACACCCCGCCGCCCACTCAGCCGGTCTTCAGCGAACCGGAAACCTGAGCCCGGCGCCGGCGTTGTCGCACCGGCGGCGCCGTCGCATACTGGCCGGGTCTATGTCAGCGGAGGATCCCGCCATGCAGCATCGACCACCGGGCCGCACCGAACCGCCCCTCGAAGAGGACGTGCAACCCTTCGAAGGGCTGGTGCGCTACGAAAGGCACGTGCCGATCCATCAGGTGTCGTACTACCTGTGCGGCGAACTGCAGGAGCCCCAGTACTACACCGAGCTCTTCTACACCCTGCGCACCGCCGCCGAAACCGACCTGATCTACCTCCACATCAACTCGCCGGGCGGCGACTTCAACACCGGGCTGCAGATCGTCAACAACATGCTGGCCTCCGAAGCCCATGTGGTCACCGTGCTCGAAGCGCGGGCCTATTCGATGGCCGCCTTCATCTTTTTGTCGGGCGACGAACTGATCGTCCACGACAACTGCCAGTTGATGTTCCACACCTATTCGAGCAGCTTCGCCGGCAAGGGCAGCGAGCAGATGGCCGAGGTGCACGCCCTTGGAAGCTGGTTCGAGAAAGTCACCACGCGCCTGTGCACGCCCTTCCTCAGCGCCACCGACATCGCCCACATCCTGCAAGGCAGCGATCTGTGGATGGACTCCGACGAAATCCGCAAACGCCTGGGGCGGATCAAGCCCAGCCCCAAATCCACCCGCAAACCGGCCGCCAGACCCAAGGCGCCGGGCAAACCGAAAACCCCCGAAGCGAAAAAGACGGACGCCGGATAACCCCCGGCGCGTGCCCAAGCCTTGAGCGGTGCCGGCTTCGACCCCCGGACCGCTACGGCCCCGATCTCTTGCGCAGGTATTCGGTCAGTCGTTGGTAATCCGGATCGTGCCGCGCCCCCGGCCAGACCTGGGCAACGGCGCTCAGGCATTCTGAAAAATGCCGGTAGCCGATGGAATACGCATTACCCGTTCCATACGCCGCGAAAACATTTGCTGGGACACAATGCGCCAATCAAGAGTGGGTGCCCCGGCAAACTCTGAAAAGGACTTGATGTGGCCGAAAACCTAACCGACTCCCAGCGCGACCGCCAAAACATCCTAAACAACCGCTATGCCCTGTCCAAAGCGGAAGAGCACCTCAACCTCGGTGGCATCCGCTTCCGCGACGAACTGGTGTTCACCAAGCAACAGGTTGCGGAATTGCTGGAGGTCAGCGACAGCACGATAGAGCGCTATCTGACCAGTCACGAAGAGGAATTGAAGCGCAATGGGTATCGTGTCATAAAGGGTAAAAGCCTTAAAGAATTCAAGGCGATAGTCGATGTCACCCTCGCAAGTGAGGGTAACAGATCTCCGTCTCTTGGGCTTTTCAGCTTCCGGGCAGTACTGAATCTGGCCATGCTGCTGACCGAAAGCGAAAAGGCTCGTGCTATTCGCAGCAGAATCCTGGACATCGTCTTGGATGTGGTCGCCGAACGTGCTGGCGGCCAAACTAAATACATCAACCAGCGAGACCAAGACTACCTTCCCGCGGCCTATCGAGAATTCAACTATCGCCAGGCGTTTACCGCCGCATTGCGCGATTGCCTCGCGATGGGCGACATCAAGTACGGCATCTACACGGATAAGATTTATAAATCCGTCTTCAAGGAAAACGCCAAGGAATACAAAAAAATCCTTGGTCTAGCCGCCAAGGACAACCCTCGCGACACCATGTACGCGGAAGTGTTGAAAACCATAGCTTCGTTTGAAAGTGGTCTTGCCGTCCAAATGACAACTTTTGTCGAGCAAAACGGGCGCAGGCTGACACCCCGAGAACTCGACACCCTGATTGCCGCCGCCGAAGCCAATCCGTTCCAGAAGCCACATTTGGAAGATGCTCGGATCCGCATGGCAAGTCGCGACCTCTGTTTCCGCGACGCACTGCACCATGCACTTGAATCCTATGTCCAGACCGTGCCGGAAGCGGATTTCGAGCGTTTTCTAGGTGAAACCAGCAAAGCTCTGGAGGAGCGCCTAAGCGACCCGGACACCCTAGCTGTCTTCAAGCGCCTCAAGGACCGCTAAGGTTTGGCAATGGACGAGATCCGGATCTTCTACTTCGACATCGCCCATGCCCTTCGGGAGCACGACTGGATCATTGAAAACTCCGGCGGTTTAGCCGGCATAAAGAATCAGGGATCTCTCGAAAGTGCCCTACAACATGTCCAAAACGACATCTACTACCCTGAGTTCCAACACAAGCTCGCCCATTTGATATTCGCCATCAACAAATTCCATGCTTTCAACGATGGCAACAAGCGGTCGAGCATTGCCCTGGGTGCCTATTTTCTCGAACTCAACGGCTACCACTATTGCATCAAGAAATTCATTCTGGAGATGGAAAACGTCGCCGTATGGTTGGCGCAGGGCAAAATCTCCAAGGATCTGCTATTCGACATCGTTACATCGCTGATCTTCGATGAAGACTACCCGGAAGACTTGAAATTGCGCATCCTGCGCGCCGTCGAGCCAAGGGACGACGATTAAGCAAACTCGCCTTCAAAAGCGGGGCTGCGAGTCGGGCTTGCCTCACGACCGCCTGGGCCGCCGCTCACCTGTCGCCCGCCATCGCTCCCGCCACGTCCCGGGCCAGCGCATCCACCAGCCGGCCGTGGGCGGCGGCGAGGGCTTCCCAGGTGGGTTCGGCGACGGGCTCGGTGGCGACGAAGCGGCGGCTGGCGACATCTTTGCCGGCCTTGCGTAAGGTCCATACGGCTTCGAGGGTGACGCGCTCGAAGCCGTCGGCGTCGAAGCGCTGGACATCGATGGGCAGGCTCAGATCCGGTTCGGCGATGCTCGCCTGCGGCCACGCGACGGCGCGGACATAAGGCGTGCGGCGGGCGAGGTCGACAGCGACGCGGCGGGCGATTTCGGTCTTGAGCGGGGCGGCCCAGCGATGGCCGTCGGACACGTCGGCGCGGCTGCCGTCGAGGAGGCGCACGATGTGCAGGCGGTCGATGGCGGCGGGCACGCTCACCGGGCCGACCACCAGGCTCGGGCCGCCGAGCGCAGGGCCGGCGGCCGGCGCGGCGGCGAGCGGCGCGGACGGGCCGAGCGTGTAGTGACGCACCGGCGGCGTGGTGCCGCAGGCGGCGAGCAGGCCGGCGAGGGCCAGCGCGGGAAGGCGGCGCAGGGACGGCATCACGGCTTGGCGCCGGCCGCGGCGGGGCACTGGGCGGACAGCCAGCGGGCGTCGGTATCCGCCTGCATGTCGCCCTGCGGCGAACGCATCTTGACCCGCGTGGTGAAGTGTTCCGGGCCGTGGAGGGTGGTTTCGAAATCCGCGGTGCCCTGGGGCTGGGTGCAATTGAGGCGTCCGCGCACGGTGTTGCCGGTTTTGTCGACGCTGGCGAGGGTGCAGCCGCCGTCGGTCCGGCCGGAATAGATGTTGTCCTGCTTGGCCTGCTCGGGGGTGATGCAGCTGCGCACGGCACCGTCCTTGCCCATTTGCACGCCCCGCGAGGCCATTTGCTGCTGAAGCATGCGCTGGGTTTCGGGCGGCAGGTTCTTGAGCTGTCTTTGCATTTCGGCCATTTGCGCCGACATGTCGGGCATGCCGGCGACGCTCATCCGCGTCGAGCGGAATTCCCACAGGCCGGGCCGGATGTCGGCGGCCTGCCCGACGGCGCTGGCGCACAGGAGCAGGAGGCCGGCGCCGAGGTTTCGTGCGGTATTCATGATCGGTTTCCTTTCGGTCGGGATTCGGGATGCGTGCCGGGTCATGGCTTTTCCTCGGGTTTGCCGCGCAGGAGCGCTTCGGGATGACGGTCGAGGGTGTCGGCGAGTTGACGCAGCATCTGGGCGGTGCGGGAGAGTTCCTGCAGGGTGGCGCGCAGATCCTGCTGCAGCGGGGCGTCGCTGGCGAGCAGTTTGCGCGCGTCGCCGATGGCACTGCGGGCTTCGACGACGGTGTCGCGCACTTCGCCGTTGGCCAGACCGTCGAGGCGTTTGACGAGGTTTTCGGCTTCGTCGATGGTGCGTCCCAGGCCGGCGATGGCCTTTTGCGTGTCGCGGCCGATGTCGTCGAGGGGCAGTTTGTCGAGCCGCGCGACGATCCGCAGCAGGGTGGTCTGCAGCTCGTCCAGACTGCCGCGCTGGGTCGGCAGCAGGGGCGGGTTGTGCTTCCAGTCGACCTTGACGGCGCCGGCGCCGGGGAAGAAGTCGAGCGCCACGTAGAGCTGGCCGGTGACCAGATTGCCGCTGCGCAGCTGGGCGCGCAGGCCGCTGGCGATGAGGGTGTCCACAAAGGCGCGGAAATCCTTGTCGCTCTCGTCCTTGCCGAAGAAGGTGGCCTTTCCCGGTTGCGAAGCGTTCTGCATGCGGCCGGGGAAGATGTTCACTTCGACCAGCAGCCCGAGGTCGGCCGCCTTGGCGCGGAAATCCGGCTCGATGGCGGTGACTTCGCCAACCTGGATGCCGCGGAAATCCACCGGCGCGCCCACCGACAGGCCGCGCACCGATTCGGTGAAGCGCAGGACGTAGTTGCGCACGTGGGTGTGGGGTTGCTTGAGGGCTTCGCCGCGGTTGGGGAAGAGGCGGAAGGTGTGCTTGGGCGGCGCCGGATCGTCGAGCGAGCTGTCGGGCGTCTGAAAGGCCAGGCCGCCGGTGACGATGGCGGCAAAGGATTCGGTGTTGACCTGAACGCCGTCGGCGCCGAGCTTCACATCCACGCCGCTGGCGTTCCAGAAGCGGCTGTCGGTGGTCACGAAACGGTCGTAGGGCGCCTTGATGAAGATCTGCACGTCGACGCGCTTGCCCTTTTCGTCGAGCTTGAAGCCGGTGACCTGACCGGCCTCGATGCGGCGAAAGTAGATCGGCGTGCCAATGTTGATCGAACCGATGGTCTCGGCCTGCAGCGCGAACACCCGGCCGGGCGCGTCGAACGTGACGGCGGGCGCCGCTTCGAGGGCCACGAAGTCGCGCCGGGGTTCGGTGGATTTGCCCACGTCGAGCCCCACATAGGCGCCCGACAACAGGGTTCCGAGCCCCGAAACCGAATTGCCCGACACTTTGGCGCTGACCACCCAGAAACGCGTGTCGTCCACCAGCAGGCGCGCCGCCTCGCGGGCCAGACGGGCGGTGGCGACGACGTGGGAGCCGTCCTCGGCCAACGCCACGGCGGCGATCTGGCCGACGTCCACGTCCTTGTACTTGATGCGCGTCTTGCCCGGTTCCAGGCCTTCGCCGGTATGGAACTGGATGGTGATGGTCGGCCCCTGTTCGTAGTAGGTGCGGGCGGCGAGGAACAGGCCGATCAGGGCGGCCACCAGCGGAATGATCCACACCAGCGGAATGCGGAAGCGGCGCGGGGTTTCGACGATGGCGACCGGCAGGGCCGGCGGGGTGGGGGGAATCGGCTCAGGCATGGTCGGAGTCTTGCGGGTCGGTGGCTGCGTCGGCAGCGGGATCCCAGATCAGGCGGGGGTCGAAACTCATGGCGGCGAACATCGTCAGCACCACCACCGCGCCGAAGGCCACGGCGGCCGGCCCGGCCTGGATGATGGCCAGCCCCTGGAACTTGACCAGGGCGACGAGGATGGTGATGACGTAGATGTCGAGCATCGACCAGCGCCCGACGAACTCCACCATGCGGTAGAGCCGCGTGCGCTGCAGCCGCCGCCGGCGCGAGCGGCGCTGGGCCGAGGCGGCGAGGTAGACGAGGGCGAAGATCTTGAGGAGCGGGACCATCACGCTGGCGAAGAACACCACCGCCGCCAGCGGCCACGAGCCCGACCGCCACAGGAAGATCACCCCGCTCATGATGGTGTCCTCCTGGCTGCCGAGCAGCGAGGCGGTCGTCATCATCGGCAGCAGGTTGGCCGGGATGTAGAGGATGGCGGCGGCAATCACCAGCGCCCAGGTGGTGGCGAGGCTGGCCGGCTTGCGCATGTGCAGCGGCGCCCGGCAGCGCGGGCAGCGCAGAAAGCCGCCGTCGGCCGGCGCCCGCGACAACTGACCGCAGACGTGGCAGTTGAGCAGCCCGGCCTGGCGGGCGGTAAGGGGATGGCCGCCGCTCAAGCCGCGTCTCCGGCGAGCGGCGCACGCCACAGCAGGCGGCTGTCGAAGGCCCGCCCGGCGAGGGTCAGAACGACGATCAGCGCGGCCATCGCCCAGAAGGCGGTGCCGAGGATCACTTCGGCCAGATGCGAGAGCTTGACCAGCGACACCAGCATGCCGAGCAGGAAGACTTCCGTCATGCCCCACGGCTGCATCGCGCGAACCAGCCGGAAGAAAGGCGCCAGCCGCGGCGATATCCGCCCAAGGCGCAACGGCACCAGCACGACGAGGATCATCGCGAGTTCGAGCACCGGAAACAGCAGGGTCGTGACGCCGACCAGCGCGGCCACCGGCTCCATGCCATCGCGCCACAGGACGCGCAGCGCACCGGCAAGGCTCACCTCGACCCGCCGGCCCTGCATTTCGAGGCCGACCAGCGGATAGACGTTGGCGATCAGGTAGAGGATGGCGGCGGCGCAGCTCAGCGCCAGCGTGCGATCCACGCTATCCGGCGGATTGCGCGCCAGAAAGGCTCCGCAGCGGACGCAGCGGGCCGTTTCGCCGGGCGCAAGACGCGGCTCGGTCTGCAGCAGATCGCATTCGTGGCAGGCGATCGGCTCGGCGGGGAGGCTGGGATGCGCGTCGGGCGCAAGCATGGAATCAGGGAAGGCCGCGGAAAATGACGGCCAATTGTGCGGTGCCAGACAGGCTGGCGCAAGGGTGCGGAAAAAGAAATCGCAGGCGGAAAACAAGGCTGGCGGCGGCCCCCGCTACGGAGACGAATCCGTCCTGCCAGCCGGCTTCGACGCGCCACGCAAGGCCGCGGACACCTCCGGCCGGCGCCGCAAGCACACCGCGCCTGGGCACCCCGTCGTGGCGCCGCCGACGGCGCGTCGGCGGCCGGACGTATCAATGCGCCCCGCTGGCCGTGCCGTCCGCCGCCGGCGGAAGCAGGCTGCCCGACATGGGCGTAAGAGGCAGGATGAGGGGCGCGCCGTCGCCGCGCCGACGCAGCAGGACGCGGTCGGGCAGCACCCGTTCGACGCGGATGTCGCCGTTGAAAAAGGATCCTTCGGAGACGAGAACCGGACGCTGCCCGGTCAACGCCAGGATCGCAATTCCCGGCGCGTCGCCCTTGCCGGGGATGACGCCCTCCAGCACGACGCCCTCCACCGACGATTGGAGGCCCGGCACCGGCGACATCGGCACGCCCGCAGCGGCACCCGGCGATGCGGTGTGGATCAGCCCGGTCTCTTCGGCGAACCACAAGCCGCCCACCGCCACAATCCCGACGAGCACGACGATTCTCTGCACGTGGTCGTAGTCGAAGTTGCTCATCTCTCCATAGGGGCGCTGCGACATCGACCGGCCGAGCCGGCGACGGGCAGGCACCCGATTATTGTTGTTGAAGCCTGCACCGTATCACCGCCCCGGCCCGCGGCCACCGTCAAGTTACCCGGTTTAACTCATTTTACATTTCGCCATCCTGCGCCCCACGCCAGGAGCATGCCCGTCAGGCGGCAACGAAATCCAGCACGTCGCGGACGAAGCGCTCCCGCTGCCACAGATGGGGAGCGTGATCCACGCCTTCGTAGATGTGCAGCAGGGCGTTGGGGATGCTGTCGCGCACGTAATGCGCGGTGCCGGTCGAGTAGAAGTTGCTGGCGCTGCCATACACCAGCAGCGCCGGGATGGTGATGGTGGCGAGCACGTCGCGATAGTCGGCGGCGGTGAGGCTGGCCCAGCAGTCGATCAGCGGACGCGGGGCCTGCATGCGCAGGCGCTGGCGGGCCGACTCGATCCCGGCGGCGTTTTCGAGATAGGCCGCGCGGGCGCGTTCGTTGTGGCCGAAGGCCACCAGACGCAGCAGCGCCTCGGCGAAATCGCGCTCCAGTTCGCCGATGAAGGCGGCGTTCTTGTGGCGGTCGAAATCGCCGTAGATGCCGTTCTTCCAGTCGTCGTCGGTGAGCAGGCGGGGCGACTGGTCGATGATGACGAGGCGGGCCAGGCGGCTTTCGCCGAAATCGCGGAGGTATTGCCAGAGGGTCAGGGCGCCCATCGAATGGCCGACCACCACCGCCTTGTCGAGGGCGTAGTGGTCGAGCAGGTTCTGCAGATCCCGCGCCATGCGTTCGACGGTGGGCACCGTATCGCTCACCAGCCCATGCCCGCCGTGGCCGCGGGCATCCCAGCGGAACACCCGGTGCCGGGCTTCGAAATCGGCGAGAAAGGGATTCCAGTCCCGGTGACTGGAGGTCCAGCCGTGGAGGAGCACCAGCGGCGAGCCGTCGCCGGAGATCTTGAGATGGATCTTTTCGCCGTCGTCGGCGTGGAAATGGGTCATGGTCATGGTTTATCAGCCGTCGATGGGATCGGCCGACGAATCCGGCTGCCGCGGCTGGAAACCGACGCGACGATGCACCGGACGCCCATGCGTGCGGACGTGGCGCACGGCACGGGCGACGAGGATCGGGTCGGCATGGCGCGGCTGGCGACGAAGTTCATCGAACCGGGCAGTGGAGGGGGAACCTGGATTCTGCCCGACTCGGCCCGGCTTGGCGTCCCCCTAGGCGACGATGAAGCGGCGCATCGTGTCGCGATCCTTGCCGGACAGGCCGTGGCGGTGCCAGAGGTATTCGCCGGGCCGCTCGAAACGGGCGACGATGCGCGTGACCTCGCCGGGGTAGGCGAGCACGGTGTCCTTGCGGCCCTGTTCGTGGGGCTGCGCCGGCGTGCGGAAACCGGTGAGGACGATGTCGGTGAGGTAGCCGCCGACCGCCTCGCCCGGCCCGGTCGGCTTGGCGAGCAGGGTGCCGCTGAATGGCTCGCGGTCGAGGACACGGAAATCGCCGCGCTGAAGGTGGATCGAGTGGGCGTCGGCGCTGGTGTTGTAGATTTCCCAGATCTCGGTACTGCCGGCCGCGATGTGCTCGGTGACCGGATCGGCCTGGAGAAAAGTGCCGAAGCCGGGGCCGGCGGGGTTGCCGGGCGCCGGATTGACCGTACCGAGCAGCGTCTGCAGACGGCCGCCGGCGTCGCTGCCGTCGAACACCATCAGCTTGCGCACGGTGGCGCCGGCGGTGTCGATGGGCGGCAGCGGGTCTTTCGGCCGCAGGCAGCCCGGCACGCCCGCATCGCCAAACAGCGCAAGGCCGGCGCCGAACAGGTCGGCGAGGCTGTGCGGTCCGGCGATGCTGAAGGCCATCACCCGGTCGGTGCGGCCGACCAGCGGCGGCAGACCGACGGGAAACGGCGTACAGGCGTCGTTGGTCATGATGACCCGGCCATGCCACCAGCCCACCACTTTCGAGAAATCCACCAGCACGTCGGCCCGCTCGCCGGGCGCGAGCGTCAGGCTGGTGAGGGGCACGGGGCGGTCCATCAGGCCGAGATCGGTGCCGATCTGCCAGAAACGGAGGCGGATGCCCGAGAAGTTCTCGAGGCCAAAGCCGAGGGTGAACACCCGCGAATCGGCGTCGTTGAACAGGCGCAGGCGGTAGAGCCGTCGTTCGCAGTCGAGGCGCGGCCAGGGCATTCCGTTGGCGAGGATCTCGTCGCCGGGAAATTCGGACGTCCCGACCGGGCCGAACCGGCGATCTTCGATGCGGATCGGTATTTCAGAGGCATCGGTCGGCAACTGGCCGGACTGGATCAGGGCGATCTCGTTGGCGTCGCGGACGAAGTCCTCGCGACTGAAGGAGCGGCACGAACCGCCGGCGCCGACAGGAGCGGCATGAAGCCATTGCGAGAACGGCCACTGGCGCGCCAGACCGGCCGGATCGAAATACCGCGAAGCGGCGAAAGAGGCGAATAAGCCGGCACGACCGGCCTCGCTGAGCTTGAATCTGCTTGCCATGATGACACTCCCGATATTGCCCCGCCGAGGCCGATGCGCCCGCCGACGTCCCAGCGCGTCGGGCAGTATCCAGTATCCATGGATTTAAATCATCATCAATACCAAATTTCTCAAATTTACGTGACTTATTGCGAATATCGATGTCATCGGTTGAACCAGCGCAAGACCGTGCCCCAGTGATGGAGGTCGATGCGGGTGGCTTCGCCGCAGGCGAAATCGAGGCCGAGCCAGCGTTCCGGCGGCAGGCCGAGGAGCTTGCCGGCCAGCGCGCGGAGCGGACCGCCGTGGGCGACGACGACCGCCGCCGGGACCGACGGCGCGGCGCACAGATCGGCCAGAAAAGCATGGGCGCGGGCGCTCATCTGGCGTGGCGACTCGCCGCCGGGCGGGGCGAAGTCGAGAGGCGCTGCGGCCCAGGCGTCGAGGGCGGCCTGACCGATGTCGTCGAAGCTGCGTCCTTCCCAGTCGCCGAAGTGGATTTCCTTGAGGCGCGGGTCGAGTTGCGGCGTGCCGAGGGCTTCGGCGAGCAGGCGCGCACGGCGCAGCGGGCTGGCATAGAGGGCGAAGGATTCCGGCAACAGCGGACGCAGCCGGGCCGCGACGGCGTCGACCGGCTCGGCAAGGCCGAGGTCGGTCTGGCCGTAGCAGATTCCCGGCTCGACGGCAGGCCGGGGATGACGGATCAGATAGAGTTCCAAGCCGCGAGGATTCCGCAGTAGATGGCGAGCTCGGCAACCTGCTGGGTCGCACCGAGGCAATCGCCGGTGTAGCCGCCGAGGCGGCGGGCGAAGATCCGCGCGGCCCACGGGGCAATGACGGCGCACAGCGCGAGGACCACCAGCGCCTCCCGCGGGCTCAGGAGCAACAGCGGAAACACCCCGGCCAGGGTGGCGATGCCCAGTTCGGCGGCGGTCGGGCGACGCGCCACCGGGGCCGATTTGGCGCTGTCGTCGCTGCGGGCGTAGTCGAGCATGGACATCAGACTCACCGCGGCGAGGCGCGACAACGGATGGGCGACCAGCATCGCGGCGATCACCGGGTAGTCGTCGTCGGCGCCGAGGTCGACCAGCGCCAGGTACTTGGCCAGCAGCATCAGCACCAGGCCGATGGTGCCATAGCTGCCGATCCGCGAATCCTTCATGATCGCCAGCGTCTGGGTACGGGTCCAGCCGCCGCCGAGGCCGTCGCAGGTGTCGGCCCAGCCGTCTTCGTGGAAGGCGCCGGTGACGCGGACGGTCGCCGCCATCGACAGCACCACCGCCAGATCCACCGGCAGCACCTGCACCGCCAGCCAGTAAACCGCCACACCGATCAGCCCGACGATCCACCCGACCAGCGGCAGAAAACGCGCCGCCTGCCCGAGCTTTTCCGGCGCAAAGACCACCCACGCCGGCACCGGCAGGCGGGTGAAGAAACCGAGGGAGATGAAGAAGAGTTCGAGTTGGGTGAGCATCGGGCAAAGGCCTGGGTGGGCACGGGTGACGCGGGGCTGCATGAGCGGAATGCGGAGGCGCCGGCAGGCGCCCGCCCGCTCACTCTTTTCCGGCCACGCCCGCGGATTCGAAACTGGCCATCTCGTTGAGAAAATTCACGGCGGCCTGCACCAGCGGATACACCAACGCGGCACCGGTGCCTTCGCCGAGGCGCAAGTCGAGCTGAACCAGCGGCTCGGCGCCAAGGTGGGCAAGCTGCACGACGTGGCCCTGCTCGTGGGAGCGGTGGGCGAAGACGCAGTAGTCGAGGATTTCCGGGGCGATGGCGTGCGCCACCAGCAGCGCGCTGGTGACGATGAAGCCGTCGATCAGCAGCACCATCCGGGCTTCGGCTGCACCGAGCATGGCGCCGGCCATCATGGCGATTTCGAAACCGCCGTATTCGGCCAGCGCCGCCAGCGGGTCGGCGGGACGACCGCCACGGGCCACGGCCTGGGCCAGCAAGGCGCGCTTGCGAACCATGCCGGCGTCGTCGAGGCCGGTGCCGCGGCCGATCACGGTGTCGAGTTCGACGCCGGTGAGGCAGTGGGTGATGAGCGAAGCGGCGGCCGTGTTGCCGATGCCCATTTCACCGAAGCCGACGACGTTGCAGCCCTGCTCCGCCAGTTCGCGGGCCAGGGCGCGGCCGCGGGCCAGCCCGGCGTCGCGGGTGGCGGCATCCATCGCCGGCGCTTCGAGGTAATTGGCGGTGCCCGGACCGAGTTTGGCGTCGATCAGGCCGGGGCGAACGCCGAAATCGTGGGCCACGCCGGCATCGACAACCGCCAGCGCCATGCCCATCTGACGGGAAAAAACGTTGATCGCCGCGCCGCCGGCAAGAAAATTCTCGACCATCTGCCAGGTCACGTCCTGCGGATAGGCCGAGACGCCGGCTCTGGCCGCGCCGTGGTCGCCGGCAAACACCAGCATCTGCGGCTTGCGCAGTTCGGGGGCGAGGCTTTGCTGAATGAGGCCGATCTGACGGGCCAGCGCTTCCAGCCGCCCCAGGGCGCCGAGGGGCTTGGTCTTGGTGTCGATGCGTTGCTGCAGTGCCGCAGCGATGTGCGGGTCGGGGCGGACGATGGCGTAGGTCATGGCGGATCGCGGTGATGGGCGGACTAAGCGGCGGATGGTAGCGCGCCGGAGCGGCGGGTGGCGAGTCGGCCGCGCGCCGTCGATCATCCCTTGAGTTGCAGCGGCAACCCGGCGGCGACGAAGACGACCCGCTCGCACAGCGCCGCCACGGCCTGATTGAGCCGCCCGGCCTCGTCGCGGAACAGTCGCCCCAGGGGCGTTTCCGGCACCAGCCCGAGGCCGACTTCGTTGGCGACGAAGATCACCCGGCCGGGCAGGCGCGGAATCAGTTCGAGCAGCGCCGCGCGCTCGCGGGCGAAGGCCGGCAACAAATCGGCCCCGGCGCCGGGCGGCAGGGTTTCGGCGCCGTCGAGCAGATTGGCCAGCCACAAGGTGAGGCAATCGACCACCACGCAGCGGTCTGCCGCGGCGGCGGTCGCCAGCGCGGCGGCGAGGGCGCGGGGCGCTTCGCAGACCGTCCAGCCGGCCGGCCGGTCGGCCTGGTGGCGGGCGATGCGGACGCGCATTTCGTCGTCGAGGGCTTCGGCGGTGACGATGACGTGCACCGCCAGCCCGGCGGCGGCGGCCTGCTGTTCGGCCAGGCGGCTCTTGCCCGAACGGGCGCCGCCGAGAATCAGTTCGCGGGTCATGATGAGCTTGGGGCGTGAGCGTGAAAAAAACGGAAAGGAAAGGGCCGCGGCACGGAATCGACGGGGCACGGCACCGGCCCGGCCAAGCCGCTTTTTACCATTTCGCCCTCGTCGCACTGCAAAAAGGCTGATATTTCAATGCTATCATTCGCGGCTGTCGTCAGCGGCCCGGCCGCCGGCAACAACGTGTTCCAGGTGCTCCACTGGCCTTCCGGCCCAGGAGTTAAACGGGAAACAGGTGCGTGGCCTTCGCTCGAAGCCGTCATGCCTGTGCTGCCCCCGCAACGGTAAGCAGGTGCACGATGCGTCACACCGCCACTGGGTCTTCGGGCCTGGGAAGGCGACGCATCGCAAGAGGTCCGCCCTTTCGGCCCGCCTCGACCTGCAAGCCCGGATACCGGCCTCGATCACATGAAGCGGAAGTGCCACGGGGTGGTGGCGACGAGCGCGGTCATTGATCGCTCCAGGCCTTTCTCAGCCGACACACTCCCCGGCACTCCCTATACGCAATCCACCCGCAGGCGGGGACGCCGACGGGTCAGGGAGAAACCATCACATGATCATCCGCCCCAGCCTTGCCGCCCTTGCCGTGGCCGCCGCCCTTCCGGCCGCCCACGCCGCCAGCCCCTACGACTCGCCCGTGCTGCTGGCCGCCGCGCCAACCGAGCAGCCGGTGGTCGTCGTCACCGCCACCCGCCAGGCCCAGCGCGCCGACGAACTCATCGCCAGCATCGACCTGATCGACCGCGAAGAGATCGAGCGCGCCGGCCCCGGCTCGGCCCTCGACCTGCTGGCCCGCCAGCCGGGCGTCCAGATCAGCAGCAACGGCGGGCCGGGCAAGACCTCCTCGCTCTACCTGCGCGGCGCCAACGCCAACCACACCATCCTGCTGATCGACGGCGTGCGCGTCGGCTCGGTCACCGCCGGCCAGCCGTCCCTCGAGAGCCTGCCCCTGTCGCAGATCGAACGCATCGAAATCCTGCGCGGCCCCGCCTCGGCCCTTTACGGTGCCGACGCCATCGGCGGTGTGATCCAGATTTTCACCAAACGCGGCGAAGGCCCGGCGCTGATCGAAGCCTTCGGCGGCGCCGGCAACATGGGCACCACCCACATCGGCGCCGGCGTGTCCGGCTCGACCGGTCCGTGGTCCTACGCGCTGCGGGCGGCCGAATACAACACCAGCGGCGTTTCGGCGCGCAAGGGCCCTTACCCGGCCTACGACCCGACACCCTGGGATCCGTCCGCCGGCCAGTACGGCGCCGGCCACAACTACAACCCCGCCCGCGACGCCGACCGCGACGGCTTCCGCTCCCGCTCGCTGGGCGGCAACATCGGCTACACCGTGGCGCCGGGCCATGAATTGCGCCTCAACCTGATGCGCATCGAATCCCGCAACTGGTACGACGGCGGCGGTTACAACGCCGTGGGCGGCGCCGACGTGGGCAACGATGCGGTCACCGAAGTAGTTGCCCTCGAAAGCCGCAACCGGCTCGCCCCCAACTGGCAGAGCACCCTGCGCGTGGCCCAGTCCAAGGACGAATCGACCGGCTTCCGCAACACCAACCGCTTCAATTCGAAGCAGGATCAGATCCTGTGGCAGAACGACGTGAAACTCCCGGTCGGCAACCTGATGCTCGGCTACGAACACCTGGAGCAGCGCGTCGACAGTTCCACGACCTACACCGTCAAGTCGCGGGACATCTCGTCGTTCATGGCCGGCTGGAACGCCGCCATCGACAAGCACCTGCTGCAAGCCAACCTGCGCCACGACAGCAACTCCCAGTTCGGCGACAAGCTGACCCACCTCGTCGGCTACGGCTATCGCATCACCCCGGCCCTGCGCGCCGACGCCTCGATCGGCACCTCGTTCAAGGCCCCGACGCTCAACGACCTCTACTACATCGACAGCGGCGGCAACCACGGCAACCCCGACCTGAAGGCCGAGCAGGGCCGCAACCGCGAAGTCGCGCTGCGCTACGACGCCGCCGGCACCAGGGCTTCGGTGACCTACTTCGACAACAAGATCAGCAACCTGATCGAATGGGCCGCACTGCCGCCGACCTACGCCTACGTGCCGCTGCAAACCGGCCAAGCCCGCATCAAGGGCTGGGAGCTGGCCTACAGCGCACTCATCGGCGCCTACGAAGTCAGCGCCAGCGTCGATCTGCTCGACCCCCGCGACGAGGCCAACGACCGGCAACTCGCCCGCCGTGCCCGCGAAGCCGCCCGTGCCGGCGTGACCCGCAGCTTCGGCAAGCTCACCCTCGGCAGCGAAGTCCTGGCCAGCGGCAAACGCTACAGCGACGCAGCCAACACCGAGAAGCTCGGCGGCTACAGCCTGGTCAATCTGTTCGCCCACTACAAGCTCGACCGCGACTGGCGCCTCGAAGCCCGCGTCAATAACCTCTTCGACAAGGACTACGAACTGGCCAAGGGCTACAACACCCTCGGCACCGGCGTATTTGTCGGCGTGCGCTACACCTCCCGTTGAAGCGGACGCTGTTCGTGTTCGATAAGATTGCGCGGCAATGACCCACAAAACCCGTATCGCGTCCGAACACGCCGGCGGCCCGGCGGATTCCGCCCGGCCGCCCCGCAGCGCCCCCGCCATATCTTCAAGCCCCTCCTCCGCCGCCCGTCGGCGCAGCCACCGTCGCGCCTGGCTGGTGCTCGCCGGCCTCGTGCTGGCGGCGCTGGCGGCCTTCGTGTGGTCGCTGTCGGCCGGTGCGCTGCCGGTCTCCGCCACCGATCTGTTCAACGCCTTCAGCGGCGGCGCGGGCGGCATGGAAAGCGACATCGTGCGCACCCTGCGTCTGCCCCGCGCCACCGCCGCCTTCGCCTGCGGCGGCCTGCTGGCGCTGGCCGGCGCACTGATGCAGGTGCTGCTCCGCAATCCGCTGGCCGACCCCTACGTGCTGGGGATTTCCGGCGGCGCGGCGGTCGGCGCGCTGGGCGCGATCCTGGCCGGCGCGGCGTCGGGCTGGATCGACGCCGGCGCCTTCGTCGGCGCGCTGGGCGCCACGCTGCTGGTCTTCGGCCTCGCCCACGGCGACGGCTCGTGGACGCAAACCCGTCTGCTGCTCACCGGCGTGATCGTCGCCGCCGGCTGTGGCGCGGCAGTTGCGCTGATGCTCAGCCTTGCGCCGGAAGGGCGCGTCAAAGGCATGCTGTTCTGGCTGATGGGCGACGCCAGCAGTGTCAGCCAGCCCTGGCCGGCACTGGTGCTGCTCGTCGCCGGCCTCGCCGCCGCCCTGCCCTTCGCGCGGGAACTCAATCTGCTGGCCCGTGGCGAGATCACCGCGCGCGCCCTCGGCGTGCGGGTCGGACGGCTGCGCGCGCTGGTCTACGGCCTCGGCGCGCTGCTCACCGCGGTCGCCGTCACCACCGTCGGCTCGGTGGGCTTCGTCGGGCTGATCGTGCCGCACCTGGTGCGCCTCGCCATCGGCAACGACCAGCGCCTGCTGTTGCCCGCCGCCACCCTGGCCGGCGGCGTGCTGCTGTGTGCGGCCGACACCGCCGCCCGCACCGTCGTCGCGCCGATCCAGCTCCCGGTGGGCGTGCTCACCGCGCTGATCGGCGTGCCGGTCTTCCTGTTCCTGCTGGCGAGGCACCCGCGATGAAAATGGACGCCCGCCCGCCCATCCTCGAAGCCGACCGCCTCGCCGTCGAAGTCGGCCGGCACAAGGTTTGCCGCGATCTCGATTTCACGCTGCAGCCCGGCGACACCCTGGTGATCCTCGGCCGCAACGGCGCCGGCAAGAGCACCCTGCTCCACACCCTGGCCGGCCTGCGCGAACCGGTCGGCGGCGCCGTCCTGCTCTCCGGCCAGCCCTACGCCGCCTGGCCCCGCGGCCACGAAGCCTGTCTGCGCGGCCTGCTGGCCCAGAGCCAGCCCGACTTCTTCAGCGCCAGCGTGCTCGAAACCGCCCTCGTCGGCCGCCATCCCTACCTCGGCCGCTGGGACTGGGAAAGCCCCGAAGACGAAGCCATCGCCCTCGACGCACTGGCCACGATGGGCCTCGACGGCTTCGCCGACCGCCAGGTGCCGACCCTCTCCGGCGGCGAACGCCAGCGCCTGTCCATCGCCACCCTGCTCGTCCAGCAGCCGCGCCTCTACCTCCTCGACGAGCCCCTGGCGCACCTCGACCTCCATCACGAAATCTGCGTGCTCGAGCACTTCCGCAAGCTCGCGGCCGGCGGCGCCGGGGTGGCCATGGTGCTCCACGACATCAACCTCGCCGCCCGCTACGCCA
>CALMXT010000254.1 GCA_937871125.1 uncultured Zoogloea sp.
TGAGCACGGTCGTCGGGTCGACGAAGGTCTTGAAACCGGCAAGCTTGAGTTTGGCTAGACGCACAACGATAGGGAAAACGCAGGATGGATCGGGGCTAAAGGCCTTGGCGGCGGCAACGATGCTGCACTGCCGCATAAGCGGCGGACGCTATAATAACATTGGTCAAAAAGAGGCCAGAGGGTTGTTTTTGCCTCACTTCTCGATCCGCCCGCCCTGGGCCGAATACTAGGAAATCCCCCACAGTGAACCCGCACCTCCAGGATCTTCACCCCTATCCGTTCGAAAAACTGCGCCGCTTGTTCGACGGCATCGTGCCGCCGGCCCAGTACGCGCCGATCCGCCTGTCCATCGGCGAACCCCAGCACGCGACGCCGGCCTTCATCCGCGAGGCGCTCATCGACAACCTCGGCGGCCTGGCCAATTACCCGACAACACAGGGCTCCGATGCCCTGCGTCAGTCCATCGCGGGCTGGCTGGAGCGCCGTTACGGACTTCCCGCAGTCGATCCGGCAACCCAGGTGCTGCCGGTCAATGGCTCTCGCGAAGCCCTGTTCGCCTTTGCCCAATGCGTCATCGACGGCACCCGGCCGGACGCATTGGTGCTCAGCCCGAACCCGTTCTACCAAATCTACGAAGGCGCAGCCTATCTCGCCGGCGCCAAGCCCTATTTCATCAACAACCTGCCGGAAGACCGCTTCGCCTCCGACTTCGAAGCAGTGCCTGAATCCGTGTGGCAACGTGTCCAGCTCGTCTTCGTGTGCTCGCCTGGCAACCCGACCGGCAAGGTGCTGACGATGGACGAATGGCAGAAGCTGTTCGAGCTGTCCGACCGCTACGGCTTTGTGATCGCCGCCGACGAGTGCTATTCCGAAATCTATTTCGACGACGCCCACTTGCCCATCGGCGGCCTCGAAGCGGCCACACGCCTCGGTCGCAGCGATTTCCGCAACGTCGTGATGTTCTCCAGCCTCTCTAAACGCTCCAACGTACCCGGCATGCGCTCCGGCTTCGTCGCCGGCGACGCCGCCATCCTCAAGCGCTTCCTGCTCTACCGCACCTACCACGGCTGCGCCATGAGCCCGTCGGTGCAGGCCGCCTCTGCCGCAGCCTGGAACGACGAAGCCCACGTGGCCGAAAACCGCCGTCAATATCGCGAAAAGTTTGCCGTTATCACCCCGATGCTCAAAGCTCACCTCGACGTGGATCTGCCCGACGCCGGCTTCTACCTGTGGGCTCGGGTGAGCGGCCTCGGCGTTTCCGACACCGAGTTCGCCCGCCGGCTGCAGGCTGAATATAATGTGACGGTTCTGCCCGGCAGCTTCCTTGCCCGCGAAGCCCACGGAGTCAACCCTGGCGCCGGTTTCGTGCGCATCGCACTGGTTGCCGATCTGGCCGAGTGCGTCGAGGCGGCAAGCCGTATCGCCACCTTCGCCCAACAACTTTCGAACAATCCATGACCGTATTAGTACACATCATGCCCCATCGCGAAAATCCGTTTACCGCCATCATCGAAGACCTCTGGGAGCGCCGCACCCAGATCTCCGTCGCCACTGCGACCAAGGAGCAGCTCCGCGCCATCGAGCACGTCATCGACGAACTCGATCAGGGCAAGCTGCGCGTCGCCGAGAAGATCGACGGCGAGTGGGTCACCCATCAGTGGATCAAAAAGGCCGTGCTGCTGTATTTCCGCACCCATGACAACAAAGTCATGTCCGGCGGCGACACCCGCTACTTCGACAAGGTTCCGACCAAGTTCGACGACTACAACGAGCACGACTTCCAGACCGGCGGTTTCCGCGTCGTCCCGAATGCCACCGTGCGCAAGGGCAGCTTCATCTCCAAGGGCGTCGTCCTGATGCCTTCCTACGTCAACATCGGCGCTTACGTGGGCGAAGGCACCATGGTGGATACCTGGGCCACCGTCGGCTCTTGCGCTCAGATCGGCAAGAACGTCCACCTTTCCGGCGGCGTCGGAATCGGCGGCGTGCTCGAGCCGCTCCAGGCCAACCCGACCATCATCGGCGACAACTGCTTCATCGGCGCCCGCTCCGAAG
>CALMXT010000255.1 GCA_937871125.1 uncultured Zoogloea sp.
CGAAGCCAAGACCCTCGTGGCCTGGGTGCTCAGCCAGAAGTAATCGCCTCGCGCAGCACAAAGCCAGCCTCCGGGCTGGCTTTTTCATTGCAGGTTCGCGCATGGACATGAGATCCCCAACAGACGGCGCTTGTTGCGGGCATGCAACAGTCCACCGTCGGTCGCATCCAAAAAACAACGCTGTCCTTGCTCTGGGCTTCCCTTCACACCGACAATGCACACCAACTTCTCGTTAGAGAGGTGAAATTGGTCGGCCCCGTGAAAGCGGCGCACTCCAGTCTTCAATCAAGAGGAGAAACATATGCAAAAGAAACTGATCGCTCTGGCCGTTGCTGGCCTGGCTTCCACCGGCGCCTTCGCTCAAGCCAACGTTACCGTTTATGGTGTTGCTGACGCTTCCTTCGACGTCGTCAAGACTTCCAACGCTACCAGCGACCTGGGCAATACGACCCGCGTGTCCACCAACTCGTCCCTGATCGGCTTCAAGGGCGCAGAGGCTCTGGGCAACGGCCTGACCGCTGTGTTCCAGTATGAAAGCGGTGTCGGCTTCGACAACGCCGGTGCTCTCGGCGCTACTCGCGACAGCTTCGTTGGCGTTGCCGGCGGCTTCGGTACCGTGGTTCTGGGTAACCTGACCGGCCCGACCCGTGCTCTGGGCGGCGCAGTCGACGTTAACGTCGGTGCTACCGGCATCGGCGCTAACTCCGCCCTGCTCGGCAAGCTGGGCAACAATCTGGTGAACACCACCGACTCCAACGGCAACTATGCTGGCGGCGGTGCTTGCGCACGTTCCTCCACCTGCACCTCGATCTTCGATACCCGTTGGAAGAACGCTGTTGCTTACGTTTCCCCGACCTTTGCCGGCCTGAGCGCTACCGTCGCTTATGTCGCCAACGAAAACAAGACCTTCCATAACGTTGGCGTTGATGCTGCCAACACCACCGGTTACGACGCTGGCCTGAAGTACGCCAACGGCCCGGTGATGGCCGCTGTGACCTACAACGCCGTGAGCCTGGGTAACGACGCCGGCACCAACGTCAGCGACTTCCGCGTTGGTGGTGTTTACGATTTCGGCATGGCTTCCGTTCGCGCCCTGTTTGACCGCGCTCGCGCCAACCACTTTGGCGGCAGCTCCGTCAGCCAGAACGTCTTCGGTCTGGGCGGCACCTTCAACGTGACCCCGGCTGGCAAGCTGCTGGCTCAGGCTTACTTTGCTCGTGACCTGAAGGTTGACGGCTCCTCCAACGGCTTCAAGGACACCGGTGCCAAGCTGTTTGAAATCGGCTACGAGCACAGCCTGTCCAAGCGCACCATGCTGAAGGCGGTTTACGCTCACCTGAACAACGACGACGGCGCTGCTTACGACTTCGGTATCAATGCCGTTGGCGTTGGTGCGGTTGCCTCCGGCGTGCCCGCCACTGGCGGCAATGCCACTGGCGCTACCGTTCAAGGTATCCAGCTGGGCCTGCGTCACACCTTCTAATTCAGACTTCGTCTGAATCGGAAATCGAACGGGCATCTTCGGATGCCCGTTTTTCTTGCCTTTTACGTTCTTGTCTCAGGGCTTGAATGTGCGATACAAAGTGGCAGGGAAAATGAAAATGGCCACCGCGTGGGTGGCCATTTTCATTTTGAAGCCGGGCTGGAGTTAGCCGACGAGTACCAGATTGTCCCGATGGATCAGTTCGGGTTCCTCCGAGTAGCCGAGCAGTTCCTCGATTTCGCTCGATGCGTGGCGGACGATGCGTCGGGTATCGTTGGCTGCGTAATTCACTAGACCGCGGGCGATTTCCTTGCCGTCGTGGGTGCGGCAGGCAACCACCGCCCCGCGCGTGAAATCGCCTTCCGCATCGATTACGCCGATGGGCAACAGGCTCTTGCCGGACTTGAGTGCCTCGATGGCGCCGTTGTCGAGGGTGAGGCTGCCGGCCAGTTGCAGGTGGTCGGCGAGCCATTGCTTGCGGGCCGCCAGCGGGGTGCTGGTAGCGTAGAGCAGGGTGCCGAGCGCTTCGCCGGCGGCCACCCGCAGCAGGGCGTCGCTTTCGCGGCCGCTGGCGATGCAGGTGTGGGCGCCGCTACGGGCTGCGCGTTGTGCGGCGCGGACTTTGGTGATCATTCCGCCCTTGCTGATACCGCTGCCAGCGCCGCCGGCCATGGCTTCAAGAGCGGTGTTCTCCGCGCGCTCTTCGCCGATGAGGGTGGCGGTCGGATCGTTGCGAGGGTCGGCGGTGTACAGACCTTGCTGATCGGTGAGGATGATCAGCGTGTCGGCGTCGATCAGGTTGGCGACCAGGGCGCCCAGCGTGTCGTTGTCGCCGAACTTGATTTCATCGGTGACAACGGTGTCGTTCTCGTTGATGATCGGCACGACGCCCAGTTCGAGCAGGGTGACAAGGGTCGAGCGGGCGTTCAGGTAGCGGGTGCGGTCGGCCAGATCGGCGTGGGTGAGCAGGATCTGGGCTGTGTGTAGATTATTGAGGGCAAAAACGCTTTCGTAGGCTTGGGCGAGACCCATCTGGCCAACCGCGGCCGCGGCTTGGAGCCGGTGCATTTCCTGCGGGCGGCGGGTCCAGCCGAGGCGTTGCATGCCGGCGGCGATGGCGCCCGACGAGACGAGGACGATTTCGCGGCCTTCGGCCCGCAGGGCTGCAATCTGCCTGGCCCAGTCGGCGAGAGCTTCGACGGCAAGGCCTTCGCCGTTGTTGGTGACGAGGGCGCTGCCGACTTTGACGACAAGGCGCCGGGCGTTACGGATTGAGGTTCTCATCGGCGTTGCTCTCTTCGGCGTCGTTTGTATGGTAATCGTGGTCGATGTCCTCTTCGGGCTCGGCTTCCGTCCCGGTTTCGGCGCGGGCGGCGGCTTCGCGCGCGGCTGCGTCGGCGGCCGCCTGGGCGACGGCCTTCTCTTCGTCGAGCACGTCCTGAATGGCGAAGACGACCTGCTGGCAGCCTTCGCGGCTGATCGCCGAAATCTCGAAATGGCGTTCAACCGGGCCATAGGCGGCGAGGAAGCCGGCTACGCGCTCCCGGCGCTCGGCGTCATCGGGGATCAGATCGAGCTTGTTGAGCACCAGCCAGCGGCGTTTGTTGGCGAGTTCCTCATCGTACTTGCGCAGTTCTTCGACGATGGCGTGGGCGTCGTGAACGGGATCGGCGTCGGGGTCGAAGGGGGCGATGTCGACGATGTGCAGCAGGATGTGGGTGCGTTGCAGGTGGCGGAGGAACTGGTGGCCAAGGCCTGCGCCGTCGGCGGCGCCTTCGATCAGGCCCGGAATGTCGGCGATGACGAAGCTGCGGTTTTCGGAGGTGCGCACCACGCCCAGATTGGGGGCGAGGGTGGTGAAGGGATAATCGGCGACTTTCGGTTTGGCGGAGGAGACGGCGCGGATGAACGTCGATTTGCCTGCATTGGGCATGCCGAGCAGGCCGACGTCGGCGAGCACCTTGAGTTCAAGGTTGAGCGCCTTGCGCTCGCCCTCGGTTCCCATGGTTTTCTTGCGCGGGGCGCGGTTGGTGCTGGTCTTGAAGTGCAGGTTGCCGAGGCCGCCGCGGCCGCCCTTGGCGATGATCACGCGCTTGCCGTCGTGGTCCAGGTCGGCGATGACTTCGCCGGTTTCCTGTAGCGTGATGATGGTGCCGACCGGCATGCGCAGTTCGATGTCGTCGCCGCCCTTGCCGTAGCAGTCGGCGCCACGGCCGTTCTCGCCGCGTTCGGCGAGGAAGGTGCGCTTGAAGCGGAAGTCGATCAGGGTGTTGAGGTTGCGGTCGCCGACGGCGTAGACATCGCCGCCCTTGCCGCCGTCACCACCGTCCGGGCCGCCCATGGGGATGTATTTTTCGCGGCGGAAGGTGGCGGCGCCGTTACCGCCGTCGCCGGCGATGACTTCAATACGGGCTTCGTCGAAAAATTTCATGGGTGTTTCCGGTTGGGGTGTTGATTCAGACCCTGAATGAAAAAAGCCCTATCGCAAGATAGGGCTTTGAAGACATGCGGTCGGCGCTTATTCAGCGGCAGCGACGATGCTCACGGTACGACGCTTGTTGGCGCCCTTCACGGTGAACTGCACGGTGCCTTCGGTCAGCGCGAACAGGGTGTGATCCTTGCCGATGCCGACGTTTTCGCCCGGGTGGTATTCGGTGCCGCGCTGGCGAACGATGATGTTGCCGGCGAGGACGAATTGACCGCCGTAGCGCTTGACGCCAAGGCGTTTACTTTCTGAGTCGCGGCCGTTACGGGAACTGCCGCCAGCTTTTTTGTGTGCCATGTCGGTTTCTCCTTGTTAGGCCGAGATTGCGTCGATGCGCAGCTCGGTGTAGTTCTGGCGGTGACCTTGATGCTTCTGGTAGTGCTTGCGGCGACGCATCTTGAAGATCTTGATCTTGTCGTGACGGCCGTGGGAAACCACGGTGGCCGTGACGGTGGCGCCGGTCACCACAGGGGTGCCGATCTTGACCGACTCGCCTTCGCCGACCATGAAGACCTGGTCGATGGTGATTTGCGAGTCCACGTCAGCCGGTATCTGTTCTACTTTGAGTTTTTCGCCGACGACGACGCGATACTGCTTGCCGCCGGTTTTTATGACCGCGTACATGGATGTACTCCGATTGAAGAGTTTTCAGGAAAACGCGCAATTATACAGGCTTCACCAAGTCAGGTCAAACCGGATAAAGGATTGCCCGTCAGCGGCCGATGCGCTCCTGCACGATCAGCCAGGCGCCGTCGCGCAAGGCGAGTTCGAGCGTTTTGGTTTCGCTGAGTTTTTGGGGCCCGGAGCGGTAGATCTGGGTGAAGCGGGCGGTGGCCTTGTCGTCATTGGTGGCGATATCGATGTTGGTGATCGAGATATCGATGTCGCCGGGTTTTGCGAGGCGCTGGCGGCGCTGTTCGATCCACTCTTCGCGGCTGAGTCCGCGGGCCGGCTGGAAGTCGGGTGCGTAGTGTTTGAGGTAGGCCGCTGCATCCTTGCGCTTCCACGCGGTGGCCCAGGCGTGGAGGGTGGCCTCGACAGTTTCGGAGGTGGGTGATGGGCGCGTTGCGGCGCCGCCGGGCGGAGTGGGTGCTGCTTGCGTCGACGGGATGTTTTGGGGTGGAGGCGCCGGGGGCGCTGCGCCCAGAGGAGGCTGTTCCGCGGCGATTCCGACTTTGGCGAGATGGGCGGCCTCCGGCGGGAGGATGCCTTCGGCACCGGAGATGAACTCTTTAGCCGAACTGCTGGCGGCCGGTGCGGCGGCCGACTCCGCGGCGGACTGGCTCGCGATGGGTGGGGTGGCCGTGGCATTGTCGGCGGTCCGCGCGGGACGCGATGCCGTTTGGGAGGTGTTGCGCGCGCTGAAGAAAGGTAGGCGACCTTCGATGCCGAGTTTGATGGCGAAGATTGCCGAGACGATGAGGAACATGCCGGTGGTGCCGGCCAGGAACCAAAGAATGGTTTGTCTGAAGGTTGGCTTGGTCGGGGGGTGATAACGGACTGAATTGGAGGGGGTCATGGCGCCAGCGCGGGAGGGACATTGCCGCGGATTTTAGGCGCCAGAGGTGAATCCGTTTGCAAACTTCCGCCCATAGGGGGCGAAACTGACGCAAGTTTGCAAAGCGGTGGAGCGGCTGGTGGTCAGGGCAGCCTGAGCAGGATGCGCATGCCGCTGGTGACGTCGGCCCGGTCGAGGTAGCCGATGAGGTGAGGGGTGTCGGTGAGCCACTGACGGGCTTCGCTGACGTTTTCGGCTTCGAGCGGCGGGATGGCTCGCCCGGTGAACACCTGGCGTGAGCGGTAGGCGACGATCTGGGCAGGATTCTTGTTGGTGAGCCTGAGGTAGAGCTCGTCCCGCGTCGAGCCGGCCGGGAGATCGACGAGCTTGACCGGGGTTCCATCAGCGAGGGTGGTGCTGCGCCCCAAGTAGAGTTTTTCGGCCTGCTCGCGGGTCAGTTCGATGGGGCCGCTTTTCAAACTGGTGACGATCACTGGCTCCGCTGTCGCCGCAAGAGGCGCCAGCAGGGCCAGGGTGGTCAGAAGGTGGAGAAGTGGCCGCAGCATGGGTTAGAAGACGAAGTCGACCGACAGACTGAGGACGTGGACCGGGTTCGTGGGTTTGTTGTAGTCGGTCGGGTTGCTGGGCGATGCAAATATTCCGCGGCTATCGGGGCCGAGGTAGATCCGTTCTCCCTGCGCCTTGATGGCGATGTTGCGCGCAACATCCCAGCGCAGACCGAGGGCAATGGTCTTTTGGGCGTTGTTGCGGGAGGCGTTGAAGATGTCCATCAGCGGTGCCAGGGCCGGCGGAAGCGTTGCGTCGTTGGCGGGGGCTTCCTGGACTTGTTTGGCGTAGGTGACGAAGGGGGTGAGGGCACCGAAGCGGTAGCCCGTGGTGATGTACCAGGCGTGGGACGTGTTGATGTAGCGGTCGACCTTGCGCTTTGCGTATTCGGCAATGGCGAGCCAGTTGTCCTTCTCCCACTGCATGCCGGCGGAGAAGAACTGGGCGTGCCCTTCGTTGCCCGCCATATTCTGACTCACGTTGGGGGGCATGACGGTGGTGAGATAGTTGTAGAAATAGTCGCCCCAATGGACTTCGAGATCCGTTCGGGCATACCCCGCCTGCAGAGTGAGTCCGGAGCCCGCAAGGGCCAGTTTCAGTCCTTTGGCGCTTTTGAGGCTGGCGCTGCCGTGCGGGATGGAGACGTGGCTATCTCCATACAAGGCCTGAATTTCCAGATCGAGTGTGCCAACCGGAATCCGGTAAAGAAGGTCGATGCCATCGAGCGCGGCGAACGGGTTGAGGCTGTATACCTCGACGGGCGGGCGGACCCAGGGCGTGATGTAGTTCAGATTGAGGGAATCCGAAAACATGAAGAACGGGGTGGTGGTACGGCCGGCGCGCACGGTGAGTTCGGGAGTGGCTCGGTAACGCAGGTAGGCCCAGCTGATGCGGGGGGAGTAGTCGTAGCCGACGGTTTGGCGGGTGACGGCCTGGACGGTGGCGTCGAGTTGGTCGTGGAGTCGGGCAGTGCCTTGCACGCCGAGGACCGAGTCGGTCGTGGCGTCGAAATTTTGTCCGGGGCTGGAACTCGACTGGGTGGTGCTGCTGCGGAAATGGAAGTCGTCTTTGTCGCTGCGTACCACGCCCAGCGTGCCGAAGCCGGATAGCGAGAAGCGGGCGGGTTCGTCGGCGGCCGTGGCGCTGCCGACGAGCGCAACCAGGAGCGGGGCGACGAGGAGCTGGTTCATGGGAGGCTCCGGGGGGTCGATTGTCCTTCGAGCCATAGTCGTGCCCGTTCTTCCGGTTCGGCCGGGGCAAACAGGAAGCCCTGTCCGTAGTCGCAATGGAGCCGGCCGAGGATGTCGGCCTGGTTTTGGGTTTCGACGCATTCGGCAACCACGCTCATGCCCAGTTCGTGGGCCAGATGGATGGAGGCGCCGACGATTGCCCGCAGGCGGGTGTCGCGCTCGATTTCGCGGATGAAGGATCCGTCGAGCTTGATGGTGTCGCAGGGGATCGAGTGGAGGTAGCTGAGCGAGGAGTAGCCGGTGCCGAAGTCGTCGATGAGGATCTTGAGACCTTTGGCGCGGAGCGTGCCGAGCTGCTTGATGGCGAGTTCCTTGCGCGTGACGAGGGTGCCTTCGGTGATTTCGAGTTTGAGTGCGCTGGGCGGCAGGCCGTAGCGGTCGATGCAGGCGACGACCTGGTCGGCGAGGTCGGGGAGTGCGAGCTGGCGGGCGGAAAGATTCACGCTGATCGACAGATCGTTGCAGGCCAGCCCCAGATCGCGCCAGGATTTCAGACGGGCGCAGCTCTGGTCGAGCATCTGCATGCCGAGTTCGTGCACAAGATCGAGGGATTCGGCGAGAGGAATGAACACGTCCGGTCCGATCCGTCGGGCGTTGGCCTGGGGCCAGCGGACGAGGGCTTCGAAGCCGGCCGCGCGACCGGTTTTGAGGTCGACGATGGGTTGGAAATGGGCGACCAGTTGTTTGTCCCGCAGGGCCGCACGCAATTGCGATTCGAGCTGGAGGTCGCGCATGATCTGCTGGTGCATGGCCGACTGGAACACCGTGATGGTGCTTTCGGTGCTGCGGCGCGAGCGCTGCATGGCATTGTCGGCGTCGCGCATGAGGTCTTCGGCGTTCTGGAAGCCGCCGCTGCCGAGGGCGACGCCGATGCGGGTCTTGGGGTAGAGGGCGTGGCCGTTGAGTTCGGCCTTCTCGGCGAGGTGGGTCTGCAGGTTTTTCGAGAAGCGGATGGCTTCGCTGGCGTCGCTGATGTCGTTGAGGAGCACCGCGAACTGGTCGCCGCCGATCCGCCCGACGACGTCGCCGGGGCGGGCGAGGGCGCGGATGCGGGCGGAAACGAGGCGCAGCAGGTCATCGCCGGCAGAATAGCCGAGGCTGTCATTGACTACGTGGAAGCGCTCGATATTGATGTGCAGCACGGCGAACTGGCTGTCGGTGGCGCGATCGGCGTGGCTCAGGGTGTTCTGCAGATGTTCGGCGAACAGGGCGCGATTGGCGAGGCCCGTGAGGCCGTCGTGGAGGGCGTCGTGGAGGAGCTGATCTTCGGCCCGTCGGCGCAGGTGGATGTCGCTGATCGAGCCCGCCATGCGGATCGCGCGGCCCGTCTTGGTGTCGTACACGGCCATCCCGCAGGTGAGGATCCAGCGGTAGCCGCCATCGGAGTGGAGGATGCGGTGCTCCACCATGAGTTGGGTGGATTCCCGTTTGAGGTGTGCGATCAGGCGCAGGCGGAACGGTTCGCGGTCGTCCGGGTGGAGGTGGTTGATCAGCGTTGCGCTGCCTCCGACGAGGGTGCCGGGCGAGAGTCCGAGGATTTCGGCAAAACGGGGGGCGAAATAGGCCTTGTCGTTGGGGATGTCCCAGTCCCACAGGCCGTCGTTGGCGGCGCGGGTGGCGAGTGCGTAGCGTTCTTCGCTGTTGGCAAGCTGGCGGGCGGTGGCTTCGAGTTCCTGGATGCGCGACTGGAGCGCGCTGGCCATGCGGTTGAAGTGCTGGCAGAGCTGGGACAGTTCGTCGCTGCCGTGCTCGGGCAGGCGGTGGGAGAGCTGGCCGGCGGCAATGGCCTGGCTGCCGCGTAGCAGTCGCCCGAGATTGCGGGTCATGAGATAGCCGACGGCGCCCAGCAGCAGCATGGTGAGGAGCACTTCGGCACTGGCGATGCCGATGCCCTGACTGAGAATCTGCCGCTTGGCGAGAGTCAGCGCCGAGACGGAGACGCCGAACTGGACGAAGCCTACCTGGTTGCGTTCGAGCAGCACGGGCCGGCGGACATGGATCAGGTTGTGGGTGATGCTGCTGCCGAGGTCGAGGACGCTGGCGTCGTCCGGGGGCGGCAGCGTGCGCATGTCCGGCAGGCCGGCGCGGACCCGCGTCTTGCCGGTGGCGTCGACGATGCGGACGTAGATCAGCCCTTCGTTGGTTTCGTTGAGGAGTTCGCCGAGGGCGTCCTGCAGGTCGGTATAGCGCCCCTGTGGCACGAAGGTCGCGGTGACGACGTTGAGGATGGCTGCGTTCTGGGCGATCAAGGTGTTGACGCTCGCCGTGGTTGCCTCGTTCATGAGGCGTCCGCTATTGGTCAGCAGCAATGTGAGCATCACGACCTGGACCACAGTGCTGGCCAGCAGGAGGCGGACGCGGATCGAGAGTTTGCTGAGCATCTGGGACGATCGTGGGGCGAGGCGAAAATATTTTCCGTCGAATTGTTCGCCACAGTCGGCGCACAGCAGAAGCCGCCCCGAGAGGCGCTCTTAGGTAATCGGCAGTTAAGATGGAAGCTTAAGTACAACCCGACCTGATATGCCCGTTCGGTCTATGGGGCGGAAATGAAAAGACACACGATTATCGCCCGATCATGGCGTGGGCGGGAGGAGACGTGCGGATTTAGATGCGGGGCGACTTTGTGGAAGGTCGCCCCGGCAGGGGTTGCGGCTTATTTCTTCCAGGTGTCGCGCAGGGTGACGGTGCGGTTGAAGACGGGTGTGCCGTCGGCGGAGTCGACGCGGTCGGCGACGAAGTAGCCGTGACGCTCGAACTGGAAGCGGGCTTCGGGCCGGGCGGCTCGCAGCGCCGGTTCGAGCTGGGCGGTGATCACGGTAAGACTGGCCGGGTTGATGTCGTCGAGGAAGTCGCGCTCCATATCCTCCGGATCGCCCTCGCGGCGGGCGCCGGGGTAGGCATGGGCGAACAGGCGGTCGTAGAGGCGAACTTCGGCGGCATAGGCGTGTTCGACCGAAACCCAGTGCAGGTTGCCTTTGACCTTGTAGGTGTCGGCGCCCGGGGTGCCGGACTTGGAGTCGGGCAGGTATTCGCACAGTACGGCGGTGACCTTGCCGTCGGCATCCTTCTTGCAGCCGGTGCATTTGACGACGTAGCCGTAGCGCAGACGGGCCATGTTGCCGGGGTAGAGACGGTGGTAGCCCTTGACGGGGTTTTCCATGAAGTCTTCGCGTTCGATCCAGAGTTCGCGGCCGAAGGGCATTTCACGTTTGCCGAGTTCGGGGTGGAGCGGGTGGTTCGGGGCGAAGCAGCGCTCGCTGTGGCCTTCGGGGTAGTTGGTGATGATGAGCTTGAGCGGGTCGAGCACGGCGACGCGGCGCTCGGCGGCTTCGTTGAGATCCTCGCGCATGCAGTCTTCGAGCACGCTCATGTCGATCCATGCGTCACCCTTGGAAACGCCGATGCGTTCGGCGAAGCGGCGGAAGCCTTCCGGCGTGAAACCGCGGCGACGGGCGCCGACCAGGGTGGGGAGGCGCGGATCGTCCCAGCCGGCGACATGCTTTTCTTCCACCAACTGGATCAGTTTGCGCTTGGAAAGCACCACGTAGGTGAGGTTGAGACGGGCGAATTCGATCTGGCGCGGCACCGGGCGGTTGAAAAAGCCGCCGTCGGCGAGGGTGTCCAGCAGCCATTCGTAAAAGGGGCGCTGGTCTTCGAATTCGAGCGTGCAGATGGAATGGGTGATGTCTTCGAGCGCGTCCTCGATGGGGTGCGCGAAGGTGTACATCGGGTAGATGCACCAGCGGTCGCCGGTGCGGTGGTGGGTGGCGTGGCGGATGCGGTAGATGGCCGGGTCGCGCAGGTTGATGTTGGGCG
>CALMXT010000256.1 GCA_937871125.1 uncultured Zoogloea sp.
CCCCCACGCTCGCTTCGCATGCCGAAGGCCTGATCATGCCCAGCCATTTCGCCCTGCCTCGCCTGTCGCTGCGGCTATTTGCCGTGTGGCGGCGCAACTTTCTGGTGTGGCGCAAGCTTGCGCTGCCTTCCATCGTCGGCAATCTGGCCGACCCGGTGATCTACATGCTCGGCCTTGGCTATGGCCTCGGGATGCTGGTGCCGCAGGTCGAAGGGGTGTCCTACATCGCCTTTCTGGCCGGTGGCACGCTGTGCTATTCCACGATGAACGCCGCCACGTTCGAAGTGCTGTACTCGGGCTTCTCGCGCATGCACGTGCAAAAGACCTGGGAGGCGATCATGAACGCGCCGGTGGCCCTCGACGACATCGTGGCCGCCGAGCTGGTATGGGCAGCCAGCAAGTCCTGCCTCGCCGGGGTGGCCATCCTCGCGGTGATCGCCGGCTTCGGCTTCACCGCCTCGCCGCTGGCGCTGGCCGCCATTCCGGTGGTCTTCCTCACCGGCCTGTGCTTCGCCGCGCTGGGCCTGATCATGACCGCGCTGGCGCCGAGCTACGATTTCTTCATGTACTACTTCACCCTGTTCGTCACACCCATGACGCTGCTCTCCGGCGTGTTCTTCCCGCAAAGCCAGTTGCCGGATGCGCTGCGGACGGTCGCCGACCAGTTGCCCCTCGCCCATGCCGTCAGCCTCGTGCGGCCCCTGCTGCTCGGCCAGACGCCGCAGCACATTGGCCTCCACCTCGCGGTGCTGACCACCATCACCGTGCTGGCCTTCTGGCTGGCCCTGGCGCTCACCCGACGCAGACTCCTCAAATAATGAGCACTCCCGAAGAAACCCTCCTCGTCCTCACCAATCTGCCCGACGCCGACCACGCCACGCGCATCGCCCGCCTGCTGGTGGAGCGCAAGCTCGCCGCGTGCGTGAACATCCTGGCGCCGTGCACTTCGGTCTATCGCTGGAACGACGCCGTCGAAACCGCCACCGAAGTGCCGCTGCTCGTCAAAACCACCCTGGCCCGCTATCCGGCCCTCCAGGCAGCCCTCACCGAAGCGCATCCCTACGAACTTCCCGAGATCATCGCAGTCCCTCTGCAGGAAGGCCTGCCCGCCTATCTGGCGTGGGTCGGCGCCGAAACGCTGAACGCACGCCCCTGAATCGTTTTCTTGATCCATCCACTGGCAAGGCTCCGGCCTTGCCGCGACACTGCCGGCCATGATCCGCATCTCCCGTCTTTTCTCCCTCTCCCGTTTTCTGCTCGCGACCCTGCTCGCCCTCGTGGCCGTGGCCGGTGCCCGAGCCGCCGGCGAGCCGCTGCCGCCCGACCAGGCCTTCCGCGTCTCCGCCCGCGCCCTCGACGACAAAACCGTCGAAGTCCGCTTCCACGTCACCGACGGCTACTATCTCTACCGTCACCGCTTCAAGTTCCAGGCCGACGGCGTCACCTTCGACGAACCCGTCCTGCCCCCCGGCAAGCCCAAAAAGGACGACGCCTTCGGCGAAGTCGAAATCTACCGCGGCGAACTGGTCGTTCCGCTCGCCATCGCCGCCGGCAAGGCGCCCTTCGAGCTGAACGTCACCAGCCAGGGCTGCGCCGACATGGGCATCTGTTACCCGCCGCAAACCCAAGCCCTGCCGATCGCCCTGGCCAGCGCCGGCGCGGAGGGCGGCTTCCTGTCCCGCGCGCTGGGCAAGGCCGACGCCCCCGGCGCAAGGTCCATCCCGGCAGCGCCCGCCTCCGCCGCAACCGACGAACACGACGAATCCGGCCGCATCGCCCGCCTGCTGGACGGCGGCGCCACCTTCGCCACCCTCGCCAGCTTCTTCGGCTTCGGCCTGCTGCTGGCCCTCACGCCCTGCGTCTTCCCGATGATCCCGATCCTCTCCGGCATCATCGTCGGCCACGGCCACACCATCTCGAAAGGCCGCGCCTTCAGCCTGTCGGCCCTCTACGTGCTGGGCATGGCCGTCACCTACGCCGCCGCCGGCGTGGCGGCCGGGCTGTCCGGCACCCTGCTGTCGGCCGCGCTGCAGAATCCGTGGGTGCTGGGCGGCTTCGCGCTGGTGTTCGTGGTGCTGTCGCTGTCGATGTTCGGTTTCTACGAACTGCAACTGCCCACCGCCCTGCAAAGCAAACTCTCCGACAGCGCCAACCATCAAAAAGGCGGCTCGCCCGGCGGCGTGATCGCCATGGGCGCCCTGTCGGCGCTGATTGTCGGCCCCTGCGTGGCGGCACCGCTGGCCGGCGCCCTGCTTTACATCGCCAAGACCGGCAACGCCACCCTCGGCGGTCTGGCGCTGTTCGTCATGGCCCTCGGCATGGGCGCGCCGCTACTCGTCGTCGGCGTACTCGCGCGCAGTGCCCTGCCCAAGCCGGGGCCGTGGATGGAAGGCGTCAAGCGGGCCTTCGGCGTGGCGCTGCTGGCCGTCGCCGTGTGGCTGGTTTCGCCGGTCCTGCCGGGCATCGTGCCGATGCTCGCCTGGGCGGGCCTGTTGATCGTCTCGGCGATCTACCTCCACGCCCTCGACCCGCTGCCGCCCCACGCCAGCGGCTGGCAACGCTTCTGGAAAGGCTGGGGCGTGCTGGCGCTGATCGCCGGTGCGGCGCTTTTCGTCGGCGCGCTGGCCGGCTCCCGCGATCCGCTCCAACCGCTGGCGATCCTGCGCGCCCAGGCCGCCACCGCGCCGGCCGCCGAAACCAAGTTCCAGCGCGTGCGCTCGGTGGAAGAACTCGATCGAATCCTCAAGACCGCCAACCGTCCGGTGATGCTCGATTTCTATGCCGACTGGTGCATTTCGTGCAAGGAGATGGAACGCTTCACCTTCGCCGACCCCGCCATCGCCCGCCGCTTGGCCGGTTTTCAGCTGATCCAGGCCGACGTCACCGCCAACGACGACGCCGACAAAGCGCTGCTCAAGCGCTTCGAACTCTTCGGCCCGCCCGGCATCATCTTCTTCGACGCCGCCGGCACCGAACGCCGGAACCTGCGCGTGGTCGGGTTCCAGGACGCCGAGACGTTCGGCAAGGTGCTCGACGCCGCCCTATCCCGGTAGGGGCGACTTCAGTCGCCCTCAGCGCTCGATCAACCACCGATGGGCGACTGAAGTCGCCCCT
>CALMXT010000257.1 GCA_937871125.1 uncultured Zoogloea sp.
TTCGAGCACGTGGAGATGCAGTTCCTCTCCGACGTGTATCTGCGCTGCCCCGATTGCGACGGCAAGCGCTACCGGCCGGAAATCCTGGCGCTCTCCTGGCAGGGCAAGGGCGTGGCCGACGTGCTGGAGATGACCGTCTCCGAAGCCCTGGGCTTCTTCGCCGGCCAGAAAGCCGTGCAGGCCGCGCTGGCGCCGCTGGCCGACGTGGGCCTCGAATATCTGCGCCTCGGCCAGCCGGTGCCGACGCTGTCCGGCGGCGAAGCCCAGCGCCTCAAGCTCGCCGGCTACCTGGCCGAGGCCGCCCAGCTGGCCGGCAAGAAGGCGAAGAAGGGCGCCGTGGGCGATGAGCCCGGCCTGCTCTTCCTGTTCGACGAGCCCACCACCGGCCTGCACTTCGAGGACGTGGCCACGCTGCTGTCGGCCTTCGAAAAGCTGCTCGACGCCGGCCACTCGCTGGTGGTCATCGAACACAACCTGGACGTGATCGCCGCGGCCGACTGGCTGGTGGACCTCGGCCCCGAAGGCGGCGCCGGCGGCGGGCTGATCGTCGCCGAAGGCACGCCGGCCCAGGTGATCGCCACGCCCGCCTCCCACACCGGCAAGGCGCTGGCCGACTACGCCGCCCAGCTCGCCACCTTGCAGGCCGCGCCGCTGGTGGCCGAGCCCGCCGCCCGCTACCGCGCCGTGGCCGACAACGCGATCACCATCCGCCACGCCCGCCACCACAACCTCAAGAACGTCAGCCTGTCGATTCCCCGCGATAAATTCACCGTGATCACCGGCCTGTCCGGCTCCGGCAAATCCACGCTGGCCTTCGACATCGTGTTCGGCGAAGGCCAGCGCCGCTACCTCGAATCCCTCAACGCCTACGCCCGCCAGTTCGCCCAGCCCTCGGCGCGGCCGGACGTGGATGCGATCTTCGGCATTCCGCCCACCGTCGCCATCGAGCAGCGCGTCAGCCGCGGCGGACGCAAGAGCACGGTGGGCACGCTCACCGAAATCCAGCCCTTCCTGCGGCTGATGTACGTCAAGCTCGGCACCCAGTTCTGCCCCGATTGCGACGTGCCGGTGACGCCCCAGAGCTTCGAGGCCATCGTCGCCCAGATCATGCGCGACTGCTCCGGCCAGTCGGTCGAGCTGCTCGCGCCACTCATCGTCAACCGCAAGGGGCTCTACACCGACCTCGCCAAGTGGGCGCGGGGCAAGGGTTTCGAGCAACTGCGCGTGGATGGCGACTACCTGCCGACCAAGAAGTGGCCGCGTCTCGACCGCTACAAAGAGCACAGCATCGAACTGCCGGTGGGCAGGGTGAAGGTGGGGATCGACACCGAAACCCTGCTGCGCGAGTACGTGCAGGCGGCGCTCGACCACGGCAAGGGCGTGCTCAAGGTGCTGCCCCTGGGCGTGCCCGGCGCAGCCCTCATCACCTTGTCGACGCTCCGCGCCTGTCCGGAGTGCGGCACCAGCTTCCCCGAGCCCGATCCGCGCCTGTTCTCCTACAACGCCAAGCACGGCTGGTGCCCGGATTGCTACGGCACCGGCCTCAAGATCGCCGGCAAGGTGGACAATCCGGACGATCTCGATCTGGGCGAACTCGACACCGAAGCCACCGAAACCTGTCCGAGCTGCCACGGCGCCCGCCTCAATCCGGTCGCCCGCGCGGTGCGCTTCCGCGACCTGGGCCTGCACGAGCTGGCCTCGCTGCCGGTGGGCAAGGTGTCGGGTTTCTTCGAAGGCCTGAAGCTCGAACGCCGCGAAGCCGACATCGGCCGCGACCTGATCGCCGAGATCCGCGGCCGGCTCGATTTTCTGCAGCAGGTCGGCCTCGGCTATCTGGCGCTGGACCGTGCCGCGCCGACGCTCTCGGGCGGCGAAGCCCAGCGTATCCGGCTGGCGGCCCAGCTTGGCTCCAACCTCACCGGCGTCTGCTACATCCTCGACGAGCCGACCATCGGCCTGCACCCGCGGGACAACCGGCTGCTCCTCGACACCCTCGAAGCCCTGCGCGCCCGTGGCAACACCTTGCTGGTGGTGGAGCACGACGAAGACACCATCCGTCGCGCCGACCACGTCATCGACATCGGCCCCGGCGCCGGCGTGCGCGGCGGGCGCATCGTGGCCGAAGGGCTGCTCGCCGACCTGATGGCCGCGCCGGAATCCGCCACCGGCCGCTGCTTCGCCCATCCGCTGATCCACCCGCTGGCGCCGCGCCGTGCGGTGTCGGACGACCATCCGGCGCTGGCGGTGGCCGGCGCCACCCTGCACAACCTCAAGAACGTCACTGCCCGCGTGCCGCTGGCCCGTCTGACCGTGGTGACCGGCGTCTCCGGATCGGGCAAATCCACTTTCGCCCGCGACGTGCTCCACGCCAGTCTGGTGGCCGCCGCGCCGGTCGGCTGCGCGTCGCTGGCGGGCGCCGAACAAATCGGTCGCGTGCTCGAAGTGGATCAGACTCCCATCGGCAAGACGCCGCGCTCCTGCCCGGCCACCTACATCGGCTTCTGGGACACCATCCGTAAACTCTTCGCCGAAACCAACGAGGCCAAGCTGCGCGGCTGGACCGCCTCGCGCTTCTCGTTCAACACCGGCGCCGGGCGCTGTCCGGTGTGCGAAGGGCAGGGCCGCATCACCATCGAGATGAACTTCCTGCCCGACGTGAAGCTGCCCTGCGAAGCCTGCGGCGGCGCCCGCTTCAACCCCGAGACGCTCAGCGTGCAGTGGAAGGGCAAGAGCGTGGCCGAAGTGCTGAACATGGCGGTGGAGGACGCGGTGGATTTCTTCGCCGCCCACCCGTCCATCGCCCACCCGCTGCGGCTCTTGCAGGACGTCGGCCTCGGCTACCTGACCCTCGGCCAGCCCAGCCCCACCCTCAGTGGCGGTGAGGCCCAGCGCATCAAGCTGGTGTCCGAGCTGGCCAAGGTGCGGGGCCGTGCGGGCGAATCCCCCAGCGGCCCCGGCCGCCCGCTGCCGCCCGAAAAACACACCCTCTATGTGCTGGACGAGCCCACCGTCGGCTTGCACATGGCCGACGTGGAAAAGCTGATCCAGGTGCTCCACCGCCTTGCAGGCGCCGGCCATACGGTAATGGTCATCGAGCACGACCTGGACCTGATGGCCGAAGCCGACTGGATCATCGATCTCGGCCCGGAAGGCGGCGACGGCGGTGGCGAGATCGTTGCCGAAGGGCCGCCGGAAGCCGTGGTGCAGGTGGCGCGCTCGCACACCGGGCGCATCCTCGGCGAGTTTCTGGCGACGCGGCGCCGCGACGGCGTGCCGGGATGAGGGCGCAATGAATTCCGACGATCTGCGCCTGTTCGCCCATATCGTCCGGGTCGGGAGCATTTCCCGCGCGGCGCTGGAAACCGGCGTCGATCAATCGACCCTCAGCCGGCGCCTCGCCGCGCTGGAAGCGGAACTCGGCGTGCGCCTGCTCCACCGCAGCGGTCGGGGCGTGGTGCCCACCGACCGGGGCGCTCGCCTGCTGGATTACGCCAAGGCCGTTGCCGGTTTGCTCGACGAGGCCCTGGCGGCGACGCAGGAAGGCGTCGACGGCGGCCCCGCGCAGTTGCACGTCGCGGCTCAGCCGACCATCGCCAGCATGCTTTTCGGCCCGCTGGGGAAGGCGCTGGGCGCGCGCTATCCGCGCACCCGGCTGCGTTTCGTCGAGGGTCTGGCCGATCAGTTGCTGGAAAAACTGGCCAAGGGCGAACTGGATCTCGCCATCCTCTACCTGCCGGAGCACGCCGGAGCGCTGCAGTTCGACCTGCTGCTGAGCGAGGGGGTGCGGCTGATCGCGCCGGCCGACTATCCCGCGCCGGGCGGCGAGATCGCCACCGGCCGGCTCCGCGACATTCCGCTGATCCTGCCGAGTACCCACCACGGCCTGCGTCTGATGGCCGAGTCGCTGGCGGCACGTCACGGGTTTGCGGTGAACGTGGCGCTGGAGTGCGACGGCTCGACGGGCATCATGAAACGGCTGGTGCAGCAGGGTTGCGGCTGCACCTTGCTGCCGCTGGCGGCGGTGATCGACGAGGTGGCGGCCGGGCGCTTGAAGAGCTACCGGCTGCTGGAGCCGGAGGTGCGACGTCGGGTTGGCCTGGTGATGGGGCGCAACCGGGTGTTGCCGGCCGGTTTGTGGGACGCGGTGCGGCTGGTCAAGGCGCAGGTGAACGGCTTGGTCGTTTCGGGCGAGTGGCCGGACACGGTGCTGGAGACGGCTGCCGCGCCGGCAGGGGAGGCGTCCTCCGCCTGAACGCTCCGCTCAGACGAGCCGGGCTTGAGGGGTGATCTGGCGCGGGTCGACGCGCAGTTCGATCAGCGCCGGAAGGCCGGCCGCAACGGCCCGCCCGAAGGCCGCCGGAAAGTCGTCGCTGTGCTCGACGCTTTCGGCATGGGCGCCGAAGGCCCGGGCGAGGGCGACGAAATCCGGGTTGCGCAATTGGGTGGCGCTGACCCGGCCGGGATACTTCCGCTCCTGATGCATGCGGATGGTGCCGAGCATGCCGTTGTTCACCACGATGACCACTATCGGCGCACCGAACTGCATGGCCGTGGCCAGTTCCTGCGGGTACATCATGAAACAGCCATCGCCGGCAATGCACACCACGGTTTTGTCCGGATGCCTGAGTTTGGCGGCGATGGCTGCAGGCAGGCCGTAGCCCATGGCGCCGTTGGTGGGCGCCAGTTCGGTGGCCGGCCGGCGGTAGCGGAAGAAGCGGTGCACCCACACGGTGTAGTTGCCGGCGCCGTTGGCGAGGATGGCGTCGTCGGGCAG
The DNA here is from genome assembly GCA_937871125.1 of uncultured Zoogloea sp. Taxonomy (GTDB): domain Bacteria; phylum Pseudomonadota; class Gammaproteobacteria; order Burkholderiales; family Rhodocyclaceae; genus Zoogloea. The sequence continues at coordinate 4,775 of CALMXT010000257.1, forward strand.
GGTTTCGTCCAGCCACGCCATGACCTGGGCAAAGTCCACGCCGGTCAGCGCCGGGTCGGCGGCGGGCGGCGTGGCGTGGGCGATGTAGTCGGCGCGGGCGGCGCGGGTCCAGTCGGCCCAGGTCGGGTTGGCGACGGGCGGCAGGGCGGCCAGTGCGTTGGCGGCCGGGGCGACCGCCGCGTTGATCGGCAAGGCGGCGCGATAGACTCGCCCGAGTTCGTCGGGGTCGGCATGGATGTGAATCAAGGTCTGGCGCGGCAGCGGGCTTTCGACAAGGGTGTAGCCGGACGACGTGGCGTCGGCCAGCCGCGAGCCGATCGTCAGCAGCAGGTCGGCGTCGCGCACCCGCTCGGCGAGGCGCGGCGAGATGCCGAGGCCGAGCTGGCCGATGTAGTGGCGGTCCCGGTTGTCGAACAGATCCTGGCGGCGGAAAGAAGCCGCCAACGGCAGATCGTTGTCGGTCACGAAGCGGGCCAGCGCGGCGGTGGCCTCGCCGTTCCAGCCGGTGCCGCCGGCGATCACCAGCGGGCGCCGGGCGGCGGCCAGCAGGCTGCGCAGTTGGGTGAGATCGGCGGCGGCCGGTGCGGCGCGGGCAATGGGGGCCGGGGGCACGTCGACGGCCACGCCGGCGCCGGAGAGCAGGTTTTCGGGCAGCCCGATCACCACCGGACCGGGCCGGCCGGACAGCGCCACGCTGAAGGCGCGGGCGACGATCTCCGGGATGCGTTCGAGGCGGTCGATCTCGGTGGCCCACTTGGCGATGCCGCCGAACATCTGGCGGTAGTCGATCTCCTGAAAGGCTTCGCGGCCGCGAAAAGCGCTGTCGATCTGGCCGATGAACAGGATCATCGGCGTCGAATCCTCCCGTGCGGTGTGCACGCCGTTGGCGGCGTGGGTGGCGCCGGGGCCGCGGGTGACGAAACAGATGCCGGGCCGGCCGCTGAGCTTGCCGCAGGCGTCGGCCATGTTGGCGGCGGCGCCTTCGTGGCGGGTGACGATGCTGCGGATGCTCGGGTGTGCGTGGAGCGCGTCGAGCACCGGCAGGTAGCTCTCGCCCGGCACGCAGTAGATCGTATCGACGCCGTGGCCGGCGAGGGCATCGACCAGGATTTGTCCGCCGCTGCGGATCGGCGCGGTGTTGGGCATCGATACGGTCTCCGGTTTATTGGGCGGTGGCGTTGGCGGGTTTGGGAGCCTCTGCCGGGTGGCCGGCGTGGTGCGCTTCGTGGTGGCGGGTGAGGAGGCGATGGCACAGCCAGGCGCCGATGCCGCACACGGCCATGATGGCAGCCAGCGGGCGGCCGGTGCCGTCGTGGAGCAGCCCGACCAGGGCGCCGGCGAGGGTGGCACAGAAGAACTGGGTGGCGCTGGCCAGCGCCGCCGCGGTGCCGGCCTGTTGGCCGTGGGTGGCGAGGGCCGAAGCCGTGGCGTTGGGGATGATGCAGCCGAGGCTGGCCACGAAGCAGAAAAAGCCGACCACGAAGACGCTCAGCGAGATCAGGCCGCTGAAGGCCAGCGTGGCGAGGGCGATGCCGGTGATCGCGGGCACCCACAGGGCGCGGCGCAACAGCGTGGTGGCGGGGAGCTTCTTGAGCAGTCGGGCGTTGATCTGGCTGGAGGCGATCAGGCCGAAGGCGTTGGCGCCGAAAAACCAGCCGAAGTTCTGGGGCGGAATGCCGTAGAGGTCGATCAGCACGAACGGCGAGCCGGCGATGTAGGCGAACATCCCCGACATGGCCAGACCGCCGCCGAGGGCGTAGCCGAGGAAGGCTTTGTTGGAGAGCAGGCGGCCGTAGTTGCCGAGCACGGTTTTCAGTCTGAGCGGCGGTTCGTGACGGGTGTCGTGGCTTTCCGCCAGCCCGAAGCGGATCGCCACGAGGCAGAGGCTGCCGTAAAGTGCCAGCACGACGAAGATGCCGCGCCAGCCCCAGTGGGTGAGCAGTCCGCCGCCGATCAGCGGCGCCAGGATCGGCGCGAGGCCCATCACCAGCATCAGCAGCGAAAAGGCGCGGGCCGATTCGCGGGCGGTGGTGCGGTCGCGGACGATGGCGCTGGGAATGATGATCCCGGCGCAGCCGCCCATGCCCTGCAGAAAGCGGCAGACGATCAGCGCCGGAATGCTCGGCGCGAACGCGGCGCCGATGGAGGCCAGGGTATAGATGGCGAGCCCGGCGTAGAGTGGCTTCTTGCGGCCGAAGCGGTCGCTCAGCGGGCCGTAGAACAATTGCCCTAAGGTCAGGCCGATGAAGAAGCTGGCGAGGGTCAGTTCCACACTTCCCGGCAGCCCGCCGAGGCTGCGCTCGATCTGCGGGAAGGCGGGGAGGTACATGTCGATGGAAAGCGGCCCGATGGCGGTCAGCGCGCCCAGCAGGATCAGCCAGCGGGGAAAGCCTTGGTCGGAGGAGGTCGTCATGTCGGCGTCTTCGTTATGCAAGGCATGCAGTATGGTGAAGGCGCCGCTGCCGCTCATGGCGTTCGGTGCATATCAGCTATGCGCCCCGAAGGCACATGGCTCGACAGGGTGCATTGGGTCGTCGACAATCGGGTTTTGCCATAAAGGATACTAATGTGAAGGTGGAAAAAAAAGTTAGCTCATGTCACGCACGATCCGTGAGGCCTCTCTTCGGCATCGGCGCGGCGTGTCTTGCGGCGCTGGCGGGGAGCGTCGAGGCCGGCGATCCGGCGAACTGTGCGGCCATCGCCGACAATACCGAGCGTCTGGCCTGTTACGACGACGCCGTCGGCCGTCCTCACCAGGAGGCGCCGCTGCCGCCGGTGGTCGTCAATAGCCTCTTTTCGGACCGCTGGGAGCTGGACGCGGAGGACAAGAAGGGTTCCTTCCTGATCCGGCCCTACCGGCCGACCTACATCCTGCTCGGTCGCTGGAGCAACTCGCCCAACCGCCAGCCGACCTCGGCCAACCCGGCCAATACGGTCAGCGAGCGGATGGACGTGGACCCGGTCGAGGCCAAATATCAGATCAGTTTCAAGACCAAGCTTTGGGAAGGCTTGTTCGGTCGCCACGGCGACCTGTGGCTCGGCTACACCCAGCAATCCAACTGGCAGGTGTACAACAAGCGTTTTTCGTCGCCCTTCCGCGAAACGGATTACGAGCCGGAGTTGATGTCGGTGTTCCGCACCAACCTGGATGTGGGTGCCGGGTTCAAGGTGTCGATGATGTCGCTGGGCCTCAATCACCAGTCCAACGGGCGGAGCCAGCCGCTATCCCGCAGCTGGAACCGTTTGATGGCTCAGGTCGGCATCGAACGCGGCAACTTCGCGGTGGTGATCCGGCCCTGGCTACGCCTGAGCGAAAAGGCGGAAAAGGACGACAACCCCGACATCACGACCTATCTCGGACACGGCGACATCCAGGCCATGTGGCAGCTGGGCGAGCACGACATCGGCCTCAATCTGCGCGGCCCGCTGCTGTCCACGTCGAAGTCCCGCGGCTCGGCGCAGCTCGATTGGGGCTTTCCGATTCATCGCAATCTGAAGGGCTACGTGCAGTTGTTCAGCGGCTATGGCGAAACCTTGATCGACTACAACCATCGCCAGACCACCTTCGGCATTGGCGTATCGCTGGTCGATTGGCTTTAGGCGAACGGGTTGATGTCGGCGCTGCGATTCAGTTTGTGATAAATCGCAAACTGAATTTGCTAAGATCATAATCTCGGCATTTTCAGCCATGCAGCCTATCGGTACGGAAGCGGCCGATATTCATAGAATCAACCTGCCAGAGGTTAACGTCATGCTCCACCGAAATCCGATGGCCCGGCCGTCGATCCGTTTCTCCCTTTGCCGTCGATCCGGAGCTTAGGCGCATGGCAAGCCCATTCAAGCTCAGCGTCTGTCCCCACGATACCGCCAAGAATCTGCTCGGCTGGTTCACCCTCAATACCTACGTCCAGCGCAACCTCGGTATCGGCATCCACTTCGAGCCGCAGGACAACTTTCTCGTCGAACGTCAGGAGGTGCTCGATAACAGCTTCCATCTTGTCTACGCCAACCCCTACAGCGCCTTGTGTTTTGCCCGGGAAAAAGGCTTCGTGCCGGTTGCACGGCCGTCCGGCGTGAATGACGAAACCCTGGTTGTGGCCCGCGCCGGCGCGGTCGTGCCGGATGCGCCGCGCATCGCCAGCGCGACCGACAAATTGATCATCCACGAACTGGGCCTGCAGGTCATGCGCCGCGAGAACCTGAACGTCGCGGACGCCACCTTCCAGTTCGTCGGCAACCATCTCAATGCCGCCAAGGCGGTGCTGCAGGGCGAAGCCGACCTCGGCTTCGTCTTCAACGAAACCTGGAACGGCATGAATGCGTCCACGAAGAGCGAGCTGCAGATCGTCGGCGAAAGTCGCGACGGCACCGCCTTCCACTGCTTCATGGTGGCCCGCGAGTGGGCCGACAAGTGTGAGGCCATCCAGAACATCCTGTGCGGCATGCATCTCGATCCGGCGGGTCTGCGGGTGCTCGACGACTTGAAGTTCACACGCTTCGAGCGGATCGGAGAGGACGTGCTGGCGCCGCTCGGTAAGCTGATCGGCGTCTGAGCGGAAGGCCTGCCGGTCCTCTTCGGGCACGGCGGGGCTCACCGCTTGAAAGCCGTTTCATCGGTTGTGGCGGAAAGACCCGTGCCGAACCGGGGCGGCCTCAATCCCGGCAGGCGCTAGAATCGCCGCTTTCCGACCGCTTCGCACCCCATGTCCTCCGCGTCACTGAAATACCTTTCCGGCTACCCCGCGCATCTGGTGGCTCAGGTGCGCGAGTTGCTCGACAGCCGGCAACTCGGCCCCTTGCTGCGCAGGAAGTATCCGGCGCCCCACACGGTGCGCAACGACGCGGCGCTTTACGAATACGTGAGCGAGTTGAAAGCCCGCCATCTGCGCAACGCCGCGCCGCTCAGCAAGATCGCGTGGGACGGCAAACTGCAGAGCATCCAGAAGGCGCTGGGCACGCACACGACGGTGGCGCGGATTCAGGGCGGCAAGATCAAGGCCAAGCGGGAAATCCGCATCGCAACCCTGTTTCGCGAGGCTCCGCCGGAATTCCTGCGCATGATCGTCGTGCATGAGCTTGCACACCTGAAGGAGCGGGAGCACGACAAGGCCTTCTATCAGCTGTGCTGCCGCATCGAGCCCCACTATCACCAACTGGAATTCGATGTGCGGGCGTGGCTGTGCCTGGTCGATGCGACCGGAGAAGCGCTGTGGTCGGCGCAGCCGGCGGCTGGCGTGCCGGAGGCCTGACGTGAAAAGCCCCGGAGTGGCGCTTGGCCGGCTCCGGGGCTCCGGGATTGCTACGAAGCTGCGGCTTACAGGCTGAGTTCGGCCTTCAGCTTGTCGAGCAGCTTGGCGCCCATGCCTTTCACTTTGAGCAGCTCGTCGAGGCTGGCAAGGGGGCGGGCGGCGACGATGGCGGCGGCGACGGCCTTGGGCAGACCCTTTACGGCAGCCAGTTCGGATTCCGAGGCTTTGTTGATCGACACGGGGGCATTGGTCTTTGCCTTCTTGTCGCCCTTGGCCTTGGCACTCTTCTTCTTGCCCTTCTTGGG
>CALMXT010000258.1 GCA_937871125.1 uncultured Zoogloea sp.
GTCGAGGCCTACCGCCGGCGATAGTGGCGTTCAGAACGGCAACGGCGCTTCAGTGCATGAACGGGTAGTCGGTATAGCCTTCGGGGCCGGGTGAGTAGAAGGTTTCGGGGTTGGGGCTGTTGAGCTGGGCGCCGGCTTTGATGCGGGCGGGGAGATCCGGGTTGGCGAGGAAGGCGGAGCCAAAGGCGACGGCGTCGAGTTGGCCGATTTCGATGGTTCTGGCGGCTTCGGCCGGGGTGTAGCCCATGTTGCCGATGAGCACGCCCTTGTAGTGCTGGCGGGCGGGGGTGAGCACGTCGCCGCGCTGCTGGCCGAGAAAGTCGCCGCGCATCAGGTGCAGATAGGCGAGCTGGTAGTCGTTGAGGCGGGCGGCGAGCCAGGCGATGAGGCCGACCGGGTCGCTGTCGATCATGTCGTTGAAGCCGTTGAGCGGCGAGAGGCGCAGGCCGACGCGATCGCCTCCCCACACTGCGGTGATGGCGTCGAGTACTTCGAGGAGCAGGCGGGCGCGGTTTTCGAGGGGGCCGCCGTAGGGGCCGCGGCGTTTGTTGGTGCCGTCGCGGAGGAATTGATCGAGCAGGTATCCATTGGCGCCGTGCACTTCGACGCCGTCGAAGCCGGCGGCTTTGGCGTTTTCGGCGGCGCGGCGGAAGCCGGCGACGATGGCGGGGATTTCGTCGTCGCGCAGTTCGCGCGGGGTGACGTAGGGCTTTTTGCCCTCGGGGGTATGCACTTCGTCGTTGCGGATGGGAAGGGCGCTGGGGGCGACGGGCTGGGCGCCGCCGTTGAGGAGCGGGTGGCAGGCCCGGCCGCCGTGCCAGATCTGCAGGACGATGCGGCCGCCGGCCTTGTGTACGGCGGCGGTGACTTTTTTCCAGCCGGCGACCTGGGCTGCGTTGTGGATGCCGGGTTCGTGCCAGAACGCGGAGTTGCCCTCGATGGCCATGGTGGCTTCGGCGATCAGCAGGCCGGCGCTGGCGCGCTGGGCGTAGTAGGTGGCCATCAGGTCGCCGGGGATGTGGCCGTCTTCGGCGCGGCAGCGGGTCAGCGGGGCCATCAGAATGCGGTTCGGAAGCAGCAGGGCGCCGGCTTGCAGGGGCTGGAAGAGGACGGACATGGGGCTGGACTCCTTGGTCGGGGGAATGAACGACACCGCGAATGGTAATGCCAACCGGCTTGGCGGGTGTCGGCCGGGGTGCGTTCCCGTCGGGCTTCGGCCGTCAATCCGGCATCAGGGGATGAGTGTGCCAGTTGTAGCGGATGGTCAGCATGCGCACGACGAAGAACAGGGCGATGGTGGCCCAGGCGGCGCGGGCGGTGTCGAGCTGCAGGCCGAGGGTGAGCGTCAGGAAGGCGATGCAGGCGAGCAGCACGACGAGGGCGAAGAACTGGCCGGGTTGGAGGATGACGGGAACTTCGCGGACGATGAGGTCGCGCAGCACGCCGCCTCCGACGCCGCTGACGGCGCCGACGAGGATCACGCCGGGCAGCGGGATGCCGCTCTCGAGAGCGAGCTGCAGGCCGACGACGGCGAAGGCCGGCGTGCCGATGGCGTCGATGGTGCCGACCAGCCGGTCCACGACGCGCAGGTTGGCGATGCGGTGGCGGAAGACCGCGGCGAGCAAGGTGGCGGCAAGGATCAGCGGCAGGTAGAAGAGGTCGGTGAGCACCGGCGGCGGGCGCTGCAGGAAGACCCCGTCGCGCAGGATGCTGCCGCCCATCGAGGTGAGCAGGGCGAGCACGAAGACGCCGACGATGTCGCAGCGTTTGCGCATGGCGACGATGGCGCCGGAGAGCGCCCAGGCGAAGGTGGCGAGGTAGTCGAAATAGACCGGAACGTGGAAGGCGCTGGTCATGGTCCGCTGGCGAAGATCAGTTGGTCGCGCCCGCTGTCCTTGGCGCGGTACATGGCGTCGTCGGCACTCTTGATGAGGCTTTCGTGGTCGTTGCCGTCGTCGGGGAAGATGCCGATGCCGATCGAGGCGGAGATGAGCAGCGTGTGGGTATCGATGAGGAAGGGGCGGGCGAGGGCGGTGCGGATGCGTTCGGCGACGCGTTCGGCGTCGTGGTCGGTTTCGATGTGGGGCAGCAGCACGACGAATTCGTCGCCGCCCATGCGCGCCAGGGTGTCGGATTCGCGCAGACACTCGCGCATGCGGGCGGCGGCGGCCACCAGCAGGCGGTCGCCGATGGCGTGACCATAGACGTCGTTGACGGGCTTGAAGCGGTCGAGATCGACAAACATGAGGCTGGCGCGGGTCTTGTCGCGGCGGGCGAGGGCCAGGGCAGCGTTCAGCCGGTCGGCAAACAGGGCGCGGTTGGGGAGCTGGGTGAGGGCGTCGTGCTGGGCCATGTGGCGCATGCGCTCCTCGCTGTCGCGCAGTTCGCGGGTCATTCGCCGGGCGTGTTTGTAGGCGCGGGCCCGCCCGGTGGCGAGTTGCCAGGTGAGGAGGGCCAGCAGCAGGCCGACGCTAGCGCCGGCGAAGGCAATGATCCGGGCCGAGTCGCGCTCGTGGCGGCGTTCGAAGGCGGCGGTGCTGCGGATCTGCAGGGTCCAGGCGTGCTGGGGAAAGCTGATGTATTCGGTGGCCTGGAAGAGCGGCGTCGGGGCGTCGGTTTCGGGGTGGGAGTCGAACATCAGGTTGTCGGGCTCGGTGCGGATGCCGTCGTAGATGCGCAGGGCGATGCCGGGCGTGCTTTCGCCATACAGGCTGGCCATCAGGTCGTGGAGGCGGAAGGCCACATGAACCCAGCCCCGCAGGCTGGCCCGGCGGGCGGCGGGGGTGTCGACGGGCTGCCCTTGGGCGTAGATCGCCATATAGATGGCGAAGGCCGGCTGGCTGGCTGGATCGTCCATCAACAGATCGATTCTCGGGGTGATCGCGATGTCGCCGGAGTCCCGTGCCTGGAGCATGGTGTCGCGTCGGAGCGGGTTGGCAAAGAGGTTGCGACCGAGGACTTGGCGGTTGATCGGGGTGTCCGGCGCCACGTAGGTGATGGGAGCGACCCCGTTGAGGTCGGCGGACGCCTGCAAGGGAAGGTCGGGTTTGCTGCCGACCCGCAGGGCGGCGACGGCGTCGGCGGGCGACACGGCCGTCGGGCTGCGGGTGAACACCATCGCCTGCAACCCGGCAAATTCCGAGCCGTTCGCCAGCGTATTCACAAAGCGCTGGAAGTCGCGCTCTTCGACCCGATCGGAGGCGTCGAACAGGCCGCGGGTGGCACGAAGGATCTGCTCGTAGGCGGCAATCCGCTGTTCGACGCGGCTGGTGGTCTGGCGCACGCTGAAATCGAAGTCGGCGCGCAGATTGGCTTCGAGGCTGCGTTGTTCGTGCTGCCACAGCCAGGTCGTGAGGGCGAGGGAGGCCAGCCCGACGCTGAGGGTGAGCAGCACAATCCGAATGCGTTCAGGGAGCTTCAAAATCGGGTCATGGCCCGGCTGAGTTCGGGCTTGAAATATTTGTCGAAAATGCGTTCGACGGTGCCGTCGGCCCGCATGCTGTCCACCAGCGCGCGCCATTTGGCCTGTTCCTGCAGCGGCAGGGCGCGCTTTGACATGATCAGGCCGTGGGGCACGGCGGGGTCGTCGAATTCGAGGATGGCGGTCTGCTCGCGGATGGTGGCGCTTTCGAGTGCCGGGTAGTCGAAGGGCTCGACGATCATGCCCTGGATCTGGTTGGCGAGCAGGGTGGCGTAGAGCGGGGCGAGGCCGGTGGAGTGGCTGACCCGCAGGTCGGCGTCGAGGGCGTCCACCAGTCGGTTGGCGCTGGGGCTGTAGCGGAAGCTGCGGATCGCACCGAGGCGCAGTTGCGGGTTGCGGACGAAGTCTTCGACCTTTTGCACGCCGGCGTCGCGACGCACCAGCAGGTAATACTTGTTGGAGAAATACCAGGCGAAGGCGGCGAAAAGCAGGCGCTGTTCGTTGGCGATGCCGGAGAGGCTGAAATCCAGCCCGCCGGATTCGATCAGTTGCCAGATGCGTGCCCGCGGCATCACCGTCACGTTGATCCGGCAGCCGCTGCGGCGGATCAGTTCGTCGGCGAAATCCTTGTCGATGCCTCCGCCGGTCTGGCGCGAGTAGAGCAGACCGTGCTCATGGAGGGCGAGGCTCAGCGGCCGCGAGCAGTCGGGCCGCTCCGTGGCATGCGCCGTGCCGTTGGCAACGAGCAGTGCGAAAGCGCACAAGATGCGTTGCGGCAGGCAATCGATTCCCAAGGACATCTCCCTTTTCAAGTTTCGGGCTCAGGCCAAACGCCCGCCATTCTAGGGGGGATTGGCGGCTTTTGAGGTCAACCTGGCGGGGCGGGCGTTCGGCCCCGGGGTCATGCCCGGTGGCGCAGGTACAGGGCTTCGACTTCCTGACGTGCCCACGGCGTGCGGCGCAGGAACTTGAGGCTGGATTTGATGCTGGGTTCGTACTGAAAGCAGCGGATGTCGATGAGGTCGCCGAGGCGCTCCCAGCCGTAGCGCTCGACCAGTTCGGTGAGAATCCGTTCGAGGGTGAGGCCGTGGAGCGGGTTGTTGGCTTGTTGGGTCATGTTTTTGTTTTTGGCGGCACGGGATACCCGCCGGACTCTGACCCACTTTGCCAGTGCTGCCAAGAGGGGGTGGGCGTCGACCGTGCTAAGTTCGCGGTGTCGAAGCTTAAAGGAACGTGGATGTTGTCGAAGTGTTTGCAGCCGCTGTTGTTGCGGCTATCGCCGGATTTCCGTGCCGGTGCGAAGGAGGGCTTTCGTCTGTGTCTGCCGGTGTCGGTGGGGATCGTTCCGTGGGCGCTGGTGACGGGCCTGGCCATGGTGGGCGCCGGCTTTACGCCGGTGCAGGCGATGGGCATGAGTCTGATCGTCTTCGGCGCCACGGCGCAGCTCGGCACGCTGCCGCTGATCGCCACCGGCGCGCCCCTGTGGCTGATCGTGGCCACCGCGCTGGTGGTGAATCTGCGCTTTGTGATTTTCAGTGCGGCGCTGGCCCGTCCGCTGAGCGGGGGCACGCTGGCCGAGCGCTGGTTGTGCGGTTATGTGCTGACGGACGGCGTCTTTGCAACCTGTCTGGAGCGTCTGCGCAACGCGCCGGACCCGCGCTGGCGCATCGGCTTCTATTTGGCGCCGTCTTTGTGGTGTGGGCTGATGTGGCAGAGCGCGACGCTGGTTGGCGTACTGGCGGCGGGCTCGATTCCACGCAACTGGTCGCTGGAGTTCATGGCCAGCATCGCGCTGATCGTGTTGCTGGTGCCGATGGCAAAGCTGCGTCCGATGCTGGTGGCGGCGGCGACCGGCGGTACGCTGGCGGTGGTTCTGCGCGGCATGCCGCTGCGCCTTGGGGTGATGGCAGCCATCGTCGGCGGCATTGCGGCGGGCTTCGCGGCGGAGCATTGGCAGGCGCGGAGGGCGGCGCAATGACTTACGACTGGACCTTGTGGCTCACCTTCATCCTGATCGGCGGGTTGGCGACCACCCTGCCGCGGGCCAGCTTCATCGTGCTTGGCGAGCGGGCGAGCCTGCCGGATGCGGTGCTCAAGGCGCTGCGCTATGCCCCGGCGGCGGCGCTGGCGGCCATCGTGGTGCCGGACGTGGTGTTGGTGAATGGGGCGGTCGATGCCCTCAACCCAAAGCTCGGCGGGGCGATTGCCGCGGTGCTGGCGACTCGGGTGTCGCGCAATCCGTGGTTGCCCTTCGTTGCCGGGATGGCGGCGCTGTGGCTGCTGCGCTGAAAAGGCGTCGGGGTGCTTCCGGGCGACCGGTTGCGAGGCTGAAGCGTGGGTGTTCCGGCTGGGACGACGGCGCCGGCGGCCTTGGCCGGCTCCGTCGTCGGGTTCAGGTCTTCCGCTTCAGCGCCCACGCCGCCATGCCGATGCCGGTGAGGATCATCGGCAGGGACAGCCACTGGCCCATCGACAGGCCGAAGGTGAGCAGTCCGAGGAAGTCGTCCGGCTCGCGGCCGAATTCGGCGATGGAGCGGAACAGGCCGTAGCCGATCAGGAAGGCGGCGGAGATCAGCCCGCGCGGCCGTGGCTTGGCGGCAAACCACCACAGGATGAAGAACAGGCAGACGCCTTCGAGGGCGAACTGGTAGAGCTGCGAGGGGTGGCGGGGAAGGCCGTCGACCTGCGGGAAGATCATGGCCCAGGGCACGTCGGTGACGCGCCCGACCAGTTCGCCGTTGATGAAATTGCCCAGCCGTCCGGCGGCGAGGCCGAGCGGCACCAGCGGGGCGATGAAGTCGGTGACGGCCAGCCAGGGCCGGTGCGTGCGCCGGCCGAAAACCCACATCGCCACCAGCACGCCGAGAAAGCCCCCGTGGAAGGCCATGCCGCCCTGCCAGACGGCGAAGATTTCGGCCGGATGGGCGAGGTAGTAGGCGGGCTTGTAGAAGAGCACATAGCCGAGCCGTCCGCCGAGGATCACCCCGAGCACGCCGTAGAACAGCAAGTCGTCGATCTGCTGGGCGTTCCAGCCCAGTTCGGGACGGCGCCGGGCATGCACGCGGCCGAGGACGACGAAAAGGATGAAGGCGACCATGTACATCAGGCCGTACCAGCGCACGGCGAGGGGCCCGATGGCGATTGCGACGGGGTCGAACTGGGGATGGACGAGCATGGTTTGCGGGGAAAAATCGATAG
>CALMXT010000259.1 GCA_937871125.1 uncultured Zoogloea sp.
CGCGGCCGAGGGATTGGTGGGCGACGTAGGGCGTGTCGAGGTGGAGCTGGGCTTGACGGCGGGCGATCAGGTGGCGGCGGTCGCGACCGCGCAGGAGGGGCAGCGTTTCGAGATGGAAGGCTTCGTCGGCGAGGTCGGCGACGAGGGTGCAGCGGGCCTGCGGGTGCTGGGCAAGATGGGCGGAAAAGGCGTCGATGCCAGCCTCGCCGTCTGTAAAACGGGCAACTTCGTGCAACGCGGCGTCGTGCCAGCGCCAGGCGGTGAGGCCGGCGTGGGTGAGGTAGAACAACTCCCGGTCGGCCATTGTCAGATCTTCATCTTGGTGATGATGTCATAGATCGGCAGCATTACCGCACTCATCACGGCAAGCAGCAGCAGACCGAGGATGACGGTCAGGGCGGGTTCGATGCCGGCTTGCAGGCGCTCGATGGCTTCGCGCACGTCCCGTTCGTAAAAGTAGCTGACGTTGGCCAGCGCGGCGTCGAGGGCTCCGGTGCTTTCGCCGACGCGCAGCATGCGGGTGACCAGCGGCGGGAAGAGTTCCACCGCGCCGAAGGCTTCGGAGAGCTTGGCGCCGCGCTCTATGCCGTGACCGACCCGCTGCAGGCCTTCGCGGAGGGCGGCGTTGCCGACCACGTCTTCGGCTTCACGCAGGGCGTCGACGATGGTGATGCCTGAGCCGTACATGAGGGCGAAAAGGCCGGTGAAACGGGCCAGGATGAGTTTGCGGCGGACGTCGCCGACGAGGGGGAGGCGCAGGAGCAGCCCGTCGAACCGGAGCCGGAAATCCGGCCGGCTGACCAAGGCGCGGCGGAATGCGACAAACCCGAGTGCCGAGCCGCCGATAAGCAGCCAGCCATAGTTGCGCACGAAGTCGGACAGGCCGATCAGCAGTCGGGTTTGCAGCGGAAGCGCCTGGCCGACGCTGCGGAACAGCCGCGCGAGTTCGGGGACGACGTGAATCAGGGCGACGCCGATGGCGGCGAGGATGACGAGGCCGACGATGGCCGGGTAGATGGCGATGCGGCGGGTGAACGCGGCAAGTTCGTCGTCGCGTTTGAGCGCACTGGAAATGGCGCGCAGCACGCTGGGCAGTTCGCCGGCACGTTCGCCGGCGCGGACGAGGCTGCAGAAGACGCCGTCGAAAACCTGAGGATGGCGTTCGAGCGCTTGAGACAGGGTGTTTCCACCTTCGATGGCGCCGACGAGGCTGGCGACGATCTCGCGAAAGCGCGGCTGCTCGATGCTGTCGCGAAGGTCGGCGAGGCTTTCGATGATGGGCACGCCGGCCTGCAGGAATTGTTCGAGATGGAAGCAGAAATTGATCAGTTCGCGCCGCGGCAGCTGCCTTTTCCAGGAGGGCAGGCGCAAGGGCGGGGCAGCCTTGCCGTGGAGCAGTTCGAGGTCGAGACGCGACAGGCGCAGTTCGAGGTCGGCGAGGTTGCCGGCGTCGAGGCGGCCGCGCACGATTCGCCCGCGCGGGTCGACGGCCCGGTAGGCGAAGGGGGTCATGGGAACATGCGGTCGGTGAGGTTCACCACCCGGCACAGTTCTTCGAGGGAGGTTTCTCCGTCGAGGACGCGACGGGTGCCGTCGTCGGCGAGGGGCCGAAAGCCCTTTTGCGAGGCGGTTTGACGGATTTCGCGGGCGGTGGCGCGGCGGGCGACGAGTTCGTCCAGGTCGGGGTCGAGGCGCAGCAGTTCCATGATGGCGAGGCGCCCCCGGTAGCCCTGGAAGTCGCAATGCGGGCAGCCCTTGGGGTGGTGGAGCAGCGGAGGTTCGGTGAGGTCGGGCAGCGCCAGCAGGCGCAGTTCGTAGTTGTGGGCGGGCCGGGCTTCGCGGCAGACCGGACAGAGTCGGCGGACGAGGCGCTGGGCAAGGATTCCGATGATGTTGCCGGCGAGGATGTCCGGCAGGATGCCGATGTCGAGCAGGCGTGGAATGGCGCCGATGGCCGAACTGGTGTGGAGGGTGGAGAAGACCTGATGGCCGGTCATGGCGGCCTGGAAGGCCATGCGGGCGGTGTCGGCGTCGCGGATTTCGCCGACCAGGATGACGTCCGGATCCTGGCGCAGCATGGCTCGCACGCCGTTGGCGAAGTCGAGCCGCGAGGATTCGGCGACGGCGGTCTGGCGGATCATCGACATTGGATATTCGACCGGATCTTCCAGCGTCATGATGTTGATGCCTTCGGCGTTGATGTGGCCGAGGATGGAGTAGAGCGTGGTGGTTTTGCCGCTGCCGGTGGGGCCGGTGACGAGGATCAGGCCTTCCGGACGGGCGATCATCAGCTTGAGCAGATCGAGTTGCGGTTCGGCGAGGCCGAGATCGTTGAGGCCGACGATGCCTTTCTGGCGGTCGAGTACGCGCAGGACGATGTTTTCGCCGTGGATGGTGGGCAGCGTGGAAACCCGGAAATCCACCGGCCGGCCGCTGACGTGGAGCGAGATGCGGCCATCCTGCGGAGCGCGGGTTTCGGCGATGTTGAGGCCGGCCATGACTTTGATGCGAACTGCCATCGCCGGCCAGCAGGATTTGTGCAGTGCGCGGATCTGGCGCAGCAGGCCGTCGATGCGGTAGCGGATGCGCAGGAAGGCGGCTTCGGGTTCGAAGTGCAGGTCGGAGGCGTCGCGCTTGACGGCATCGGTAAGGAGGGCGTCGATCAGGCGGACCACCGGCTGGGCGTATTCGCCAGCGCGGCCGGAGGGACTGCGCAGGTCGGGCTCGCCAGTTTCGATTTCGTGGAGGATGCCGTCGATGGAGAGTTCGTGACCGTAGAGTTGGTCGATGGCACGGGCGATTTCCGAGTCGCCGGCGAGCAGTGTCTGAACTTCAGTGCCGGCGGGGAGAAGGCTGCGCAGTTGGTCGAGGGCGACGATGTTGTCGATTTCGGCCGAGGCGATGACAAGCAGGCGACGGGGGGCGTCGTAGCTCAGCGGGATGAGCTTGAGGCGCTTGGCGAGGTTCTGGGGGACGAGGGTCAGGGCGTCGGCGTCGGGCAGCAGATGGGCGAGATCGACGCTCGGCCGGTCGAGGGTGCGGGCGAGCGCGTCGCGCAGCGTGGCTTCGGACAGGAAGCCGAGGCGCACCAGTTGGCGCCCGATGACTTCGCCGCTCCGGCCCTGTTCGCGCAGGGCGATATGGAGTTGATCGGCGCTGATCAAACCGAGTTTGAGGAGCGTTTGCCCAATGGGTGCGGCGGTGGAATTCACGGCGGCGGCTCCGTTGCTTGGAGGGCGTTAAGGCGGGTTTCGGCGTGCTCGGAGGAGAAACGAGCCGGTCTGCGTTCGCTCAGTTGCTGTGCTTTGCGGTAATAACGGGCTGCCGGGCGAGTTTGGCCGAGGTGGTCCAGGCTGACGGCGAGGTTGTAGGCGATGTCGGGATCGTCCGGCGCCAGACGGTGGGCATCGAACCAGGCCTGCTGGGCTTCGGCCCAGCGCTGCTGGCGGCCCAGGGTGTCAGCCAGGGCAAGGCGCAGGGCGAGGTTTTCGGGGGCGTCGGGCTGGGTGGCGAGGCGGTTTCTGAGGCTGCTTTCGGTTTGCAGCGGATCTGCGATCTGGAGCCGGCTGAGGCCGGCGAGGGCAACCGGGTCTTGGGGCCGGGCGACGAGTGCGCGCCGAAAGAACGTCTCGGCTTCGGCCTGCCGGCCTTCGCGCAAGGCGATTGCGCCGAGACCGTCGAGGGCGTCGATATCCAGCGGATCGGCAGCGAGAGCCTGGAGGAAGAGCGTCCGCGCAAGGACGAGGTCGTCGGCGGTGTAGGCATCGTGGGCGCGGGTTGCGAGGAGGCGAGGGGGCGCGGTTTCGTTGCCGAGGTGAAAGCGGACGGGTTCATTGTTCGGCGCAATGGGGGCGGGGACGGCTGGCATTGAGGCGGCTGCCGACCTGTGCACGGGGGCGGGTGGCGGCCTGGTGGGTTCGACGAGAGGCTCAAAGCGCGGCGTGGCCGGAAGGCTGGCCGGTTCCGGTGCGAGCACCGGGGGCGGGCCGGGGTGGGCCAGGGCCGCCGCCGGCGACGTCAGCCACAGCCAGATCGCTGCGATCAGGCCGGTGGCGCAGGCTGCAGCGGAGATCAGTTTCCAGTTGGGGTTTGTCTGCGGCGGCTGTGATGCCGCGACTTTGGGTGTCGGCGGTGGGAGATGGGTGTCGGGTTGTGTGTGGATTTCGGGTCTGATCTGCTCACGCGCGGCTAGGGGCGCCAAGTGCGGCGCGGCGTCGATCGGTTCGAGCGCCATGGGCCGTTGTGGGAACGCCTGCCGCGGGGCCGTGTCGGGCGGATGTCGACCTTCCTCGGCCTTGCGCAGAACATCGAGCAGCAGACTCATGGGGTGCCGGCTCCGGGGCTGGGAATGGTGTCGGCCGGGAGGGCTGGCGCCGGGAAGTTGCGGCTTCCAGGGCGGGGTGTTTCGGTGAAGAAGCTGGCGCCGGGAAGCTGTTCGCGCAGGTGCGCCGTGCGGGTGACGAGGTTGGGTTCGCGGACGACCACCGGGCGCAGGAAGATGACCAGTTCGGTTTTTAGGATGGCGTTGTCCCGGTTGGTGAAGACCTCGCCAAGCAGCGGAATGGCGCCGATGAGCGGGACGCGGCCGGTCTTGTAGTCGATGCGGTCTTCCATGAGACCGCCGAGGATGGCGGTTTCGCCGTTGCCGATGCGAAGGATCGATTCGATTTCGCGGGTGCGGATCTGCGGGACGAGATTGGCGATGGTGGCCGGAATGTTGGGGTTCGGGTCGCGTCGGAAATCCGCAATGCTGGAGATGGTGGGGCGGATGTTGAGGATGATCTCGTCGTTCTCGCCGACCTGAGGTGTGACGGTCATGACGAGGCCGACGGAGACGGCCTGCGGCGTGGTGGTGACGGTGGTCAGGGCGCCGGCGTTGGTGGTCTGGGTGGTGTCGGCCTTGACGTTGAAATAGACGTATTCCTCGACGACCTTGATGACGGCAGTCTGGTTGTTGAGCACCGACAGCTTGGGGCTGGAGAGGACTTTTACCGTGCCGAAGCCTTCGAGCAGCTTGATCGTCGAGTCGATGCCGCCGGCGCTGTTATAGGCCACGCTGAACGGGGTGACGGCGTTGCCGGCGCTGGACCCGAGAGTTGGGCCCGTGAGGCCGAAACGGGTGCCGCTGGACAGGATCCGGCTCCATTCGATGCCCTGGCGATAGGTGTCGGACAGGCCCACTTCGAGGATGGTGGCTTCGATCAGCACTTGGCGACGGGCGGCGGACATCACCTGGTCGAGGAATTCACGGACTTTTTCGTGCTGGCGCCCCGTGGCGCGGACATTGACGATGCCGGTTTCGCGGTTGGCGATGACCGATGCGGCCTCGCGGAAGGTGGATTTATGCACCATCGTGGTGGTGCTGTTCTGCATCGCGGCGGGGTTGGGACTGGTTGCCAGACCTCCGGCAGCGGTCGTCTGCTGGGTGCTGCGGCCGCGGTTGCGCCCACCTGCGACGGTGGACGGTGTGACGCCGGTGCCGGTGGTGGAGGATGTTTCGACGTTTTCGACGAGGGTTTCGCTGGAGCCTTCGGGAAGGAGTTTGTCGGTTTCGCGCAGGAGATCCCGAAGGTTTTTTTCGATCGATTCCCAGAAAAGATTGCGCGAGGCATTTTCGATGCGGGTGGCGGACACGTTGCCGCCGCTGACCATGCTGCTTGCCGGCAGGCTGCTGCCGCCTGCGAGATTGGTGCCGGTGCCGCTGGTTGCAATCTGGGTGTTGGTCGAGACGGTGCCGGAAACGTTGCGGCTGAGGTTGACGTAATCGATTTGATACGTGCGCAGGAAGGGACTGTCTGGCATCACCACCAGGTTGGGACCGTCGAACTCGTAGCGCATGTCCACCTGTTTGGCGAGGCGGGACAGGATTTGCGGCAGGGTCTGGTTGATGGCGTTGAGGGTGACCGTGCCAGTGAGTCCGGGGTGGATGTCCACATTGATGCGGGCATCGCGGGCGAGCGCAAAAAGCAGATCCTGTACCCGCAAGTTGGTGACGACGACAGAATAAGTTTCGACCTTGGGTCCAGCGGTCGGCCGGGGTAGCGGCAGAATGTCGGGCACCAGAGGGGGCACGGCGGCCGGCGTCTTCGGACCTTCCCCTGCGCGGATGTGGCCGACTGACGGTGGGGCTGGCGGCAGAGAAGTGCAGGCCGAAGTTGCCAGAGCCAGCGCGAGCGCCAGGGGCGGTTGAAATTTCATTTGCGTAGTTGCATGTCTTTTTTTACAGGTTTTTATTCTATGCCAAAAGGGTTTGTCCGTGGGTGTGACGGATATTCGGAAATCGGCTCCCCGATCCGGCTGGGTGTCCTGGTCGTCTCTGTTTCAGTTTCCGACATAGAGGGGCTGCGCAAGGGTGTAAGTCATGTGTAAGATTGATCGACTCTAATCTCGGGCGGATTCAGGGTTGGGACACCGCTTAAAACACATACAAGGTGTCTGCGTAGTCGAATGGTTTTGCGCCCCCGCCAGCTAGGTTTCATAGCATCCAACGTTGCACACTCATAACACGAGGAGAGGTGAAAAATGACGAACGAAACCACCCAGAAGTTCTACTATCCGTCTGAAGAGGTGGTAAAGAACGCTGCCGTGTCGGGCATGGAAGCGTACAAAGCGCTCTGCGCCGAAGCAGAGCAGGATTACGAAGGTTTTTGGGGCCGGCGTGCCAAGGAACTGATCGACTGGCAGACTCCGTTTACCCAGGTCCTCGACGAGAGCAACGCACCGTTTTTCAAGTGGTTTGCCGACGGCAAGCTGAACGTGTCGTACAACTGCCTCGACCGTCAGGTCGAAAAGGGGCTTGGCGATAAGGTCGCGTTGATCTTCGAAGGCGACAAGGGCGACGTCACCAAGGTTACCTACAAGGATCTCCTCGGTCGTGTCGCCAAGTTCGCAAACGGGCTGAAGAGTGTCGGCGTCAAAAAGGGCGACCGCGTCGTCATCTACCTGCCGATGTCCATCGAAGGTGTCGTGGCCATGCAGGCCTGCGCCCGTATCGGTGCCACCCACTCCATCGTTTTCGGCGGCTTCTCCGCCCAGTCGCTGGCCGACCGTATCAACGACGCCGGCGCGGTGGCCCTGATCACCTCCGACGGCCAGAACCGCGGCGGCAAGGCGCTGCCCCTCAAGTCCATCGCCGACGAAGCGCTGGCGAGCGGCTGCCCGTCCATCAAGAACGTCATCGTCGTGAAGCGCACCGGCGGCGAAACCGCCATGGTGGCCGGTCGCGACGTGTGGGCCGACGATCTGCTGGCCAGCCAGACCGATGTCTGCGAGCCGGAATGGGTCGACGCCGAACATCCCTTGTTCCTGCTCTACACCTCCGGCTCCACTGGCAAGCCGAAGGGCGTTCAGCACTCCACCGGCGGCTACCTGCTCCACGCCATCCTCACCATGAAGTACACGTTCGACATCAAGCCGGACGACGTCTTCTGGTGCACGGCCGATATCGGCTGGGTTACCGGCCACACCTACATCACCTACGGCCCCCTGGCCTGCGGCGCGACGGAAATCGTGTTCGAAGGTGTGCCGACCTACCCGGACGCCGGCCGTTTCTGGAAGATGATCCAGGATCACAAGGTCACTGTGTTCTACACCGCCCCGACCGCGATCCGTTCGCTGATCAAGGCGGCCGACAACACCCCGGCCGTGCATCCCAAGAAATACGATCTGTCGTCCCTGCGCATCCTTGGTTCGGTGGGCGAGCCGATCAACCCGGCGGCTTGGGAGTGGTATTACGAAAACGTCGGCGGCAGCCGCTGCCCGATCGTCGATACCTTCTGGCAGACCGAAACCGGTGGCCACATGATCACCCCGCTGCCCGGCGCCACCCCGCTGATCCCCGGCTCCTGCA